>NC_014388.1:67500-72500 GCF_000145035.1 Butyrivibrio proteoclasticus B316 | reverse complement strand
CCGCTCAAGCATTCTATAAATTCCATCTTCAGAAAGTACTCCACGTTTCACTTCCGGTGGAATCTCTCCTCTTTCATCCATCTCAAAATCTTTTATCCACTGTTTGCTGCTATAATAATCCTCAATCATTCTGACTTTATTCTGTAAGTTTCTATACTCTTTTAACGCGTTCTCTATGAGGTACTGTGCATCCAAAACTTCGTCGAAAATATTCTCCATATCAGAAATATGATTAAAACTATTGTTCATCTCTCCGCTACCTCTTTAAACTTCTTATCTAGCAACAGGTATTATTTCTTATTCAGCCTATATCCGACAACTGCACCGATAACGCCTCCGAGGATATGTGAAAGATTCGAAATATCATCCTGAAGAAATAATCCATCGTATATTTGTTGTCCAATGAAGATAATCGCCACAAGTATAAAAGTCAAAGGAATCTCACCATTTTTAAAACTTGTAAAGGAAGTAAGCAGGATAAATGCAAATACAACACCACTTGCACCGCAAAGCGCTACATTCCAGAATAATATGTAATTTACGAGCCCTGTAACCATGGCGGTGATCACGATTACCTGCATAATCCTCTTAGAACCATACTTTTCCTCCAGCATTGGTCCCAACAAAAGAATATATGCAGCGTTACCAATATAATGTTCCCACCCATTATGGCCAAAGACATGTGTAAAAAATCTTACGTATGTTAATGGATTTGTAAGCGAAGAATGATACGTCATAAAAAGAAGCTGGTTACTGAGATTTCCTGTCAGGAATCCCAGTGCTAAAACTCCAAAGCTAATAAATATAAACCCCAGAACCACTGGCGAGTTAAATGTTACCTTTAGTCTTTTCATTTTCTAATCCGCTTCCTTTCGTGTCTGAATTGCATCCGGGTATTTTACCCTCAATGATTTTATCAGCCTGTTATTCTCTACTGATCACTGGATTATCATTTATATATTGTTCCAGTATTTCAGCTGCATCTCCTATTATCTCAGGACATGGACGTTTTTGGTAATACTGGACCGTTCTTGCTTCCGGAACAGGTACATCATGACGAACACTCAGTCCTAATAATTCACGACATACTATAGATCCATGTTTTTCTTCAAATTTATGAGCAAGCTCCTGTACTCTAGCGTAGTGATCTGCCTTAATCTGCCCGGTTTCAGGTCCATCATAGCCGTAAAGCAAACCTATCACCATGAACATTCCACTGACAGAACCACATACCTCTCTAAGTCGTCCCATTCCACCGCCAAATGATGATGCAAGCTTTAATAGCGTTTCTTTATCAAGCTGTAGCATATCAGAAAATGCTAAAACAATTGATTGGGAACAATTATATCCTTCCATAAAATTAGCCATTGCAAGTTCTCTACGTGTCATTGATTATTCCTCCATATGGAATACTATCATTTTAGAAAAACTTTTCAATAGTAAAAGTTCTTTCTCAATGTTCTTGATGACATCAATAAATAATTGAGAAAGATACTAAAAAAGCCCCTTTTTGTAGCTGATGCTTTGCTACGAAAAAGGAGCTTTTTTACTCTTTTATTTAATGATTGTTACGTCTCCACGAGGATTTGAATACTCGCTACCAATTACTCCGTGAAGCTGAGTCTTTACATAGTCCATAACAGCCTCATCCATAGGGATTCCCGTGTCAAAAGTTGTTCCTGAACTACTGAAACAATAATATGTATCTCCTCCGGCTGCAACGAAATTATTAGTTACTACAGCATATGTATCATCCTTAGAAAATGGCTGACCATTTACACTATCAATGGTTACTCTGTTGATACTTGCAGGTTTATGATATGTTGAAGCAGGGTAAGCCTGACCCGCAGCAAATGACTTTGCTGTGTTAACAGTAAATTTAATTCCTGTTGTCTGTGGGAATCCTCCTACCGGCTCAGGTGTACAGAATGTAGAAGCTTCAAGTGCTTCAAGAAGCTGCTCGCCTGTTACATATACTACAGCTACTGTATTTCCAAAAGGAAGAACTGTGTTAATATCCTTCTTGGTAACATCTCCTGCCTTGATAGGAGCTCTAAGTCCACCACCATTTGTAAGTGCTATAACATGATCTTTATCAACTGTTACAGAACCCTCATGCTGAAGGACAGACCACAGCATTGCTTCAGAAACAAGGTTACCCATATTGGTTTCTTCTGTTCTATTTCCAGGAGCTTTTTCACCATTAAGATTAACTTCACTCTTAGCAAATACTGAATTGTATTCTCTGTCAACTCTCTTAATGATAGCTGTAGTTACAGCCTCTGTAGTAACTTCTGGCTGAAGCTTATCGTAATTTAACAGATAACTATCCTCAACTGTTTTGGTTGCATTATCTATAACTACCACACCAAGTGACTGTAGCTTTGTTCCTGTAGAAGTAACAGGGTCCTTTCTGTCTTCTGCAGACATAATTGTATGTGAATGTCCATCGATCAAAATGTCAATTCCTTTTGTTTTCTTATAGAAAACATTACTACTAATACCTTCTCTTTCTGCTTCACTATCAACGCCTAAATGTGAAAGGCAAACAACAAAATCTGCTCCCTGAGTTTTAAGGGTATCAATTTGCTGCTGTCCACATGCATATAAGTCGTTCTTGGTAAGGAAAGTTAATCCCTTTATAAGAGCAGGATTTGACTTTGTCTGTGTTTCAGGTGTATCAACACCAAAAAAGCCAAGTTTCATTCCAGACTTTGTTGTATACATAGTATTAGGAGTCAAAAATAAATTGCCGTTAGCATCGAGAATATTAGCACATACTGTTTTAAACTTAGCTACAGCAAGATTAGCCTTAACCTGTGGAATACCGTAGTCAAATTCATGATTTCCTATAGTGGCTATGTCATAACCAGCTGCATTCATTGCCATGATAGCATCTAATCCTTTAGTCTGCGCAACATATGGAGTTCCCTGTGCATAATCGCCTGCATCAACAAGAATAACCTCAGCTCCCCTGCCCTGAAAATTCTGCTTAACTGAAGCAATGTAAGGGTATCGTCCAATTGCACCATGTACATCATTTGAATGAAGAATAATAGTCTTGCCGGAAAGATCGGCGGGAACATCAGCAATTGATTTTACCTCCGCTACAACATTTGCAGCATGAGAAGTAATAGTAGCTACATTTGTTGTAAAAACCAGTGCCGATGCAAGTAAAATTGATACTACATTTTTTAAAACCTTTTTCATACACCTAACCTCCAATTTTGTAATTTTCTGATAATTTCAATTATATAAGTGTTTCCCTACAAAGAAAAGTATCATGTTCTCACAAAATCAGCTGCTGTGTACATCCATAGTGGAGCGTTTTATATATATTAGGAAATCCTTGGGATTTCCTAATATATATAAAAAAACAGATACAGCAAATGCTGTATCTGTCTCTTTACCTAGAGCCGATGAGCGGACTCGAACCGTTAACCTGCTGATTACAAATCAGCTGCTCTGCCAATTGAGCCACATCGGCTTATAAAATATAACATACGTTATTAGCGACCCGAAGGGGGTTCGAACCCCTGACCTCCGCCGTGACAGGGCGGCGCTCTAACCAGCTGAGCCACCGGGCCTTATACTATTAATATAGCACAAAACACATGCGATGCATGTGTTTCTTTTTTGTACCTTCAAAACCGAACACTGATAATCTAAATCCTAACCTCTTTCTTGTTCCTAACCTTCTTTGGATAAGCCCTCGACCTATTAGTACACATCAGCTGAACACGTTACCATGCTTACACCTTGTGCCTATCTAACCTCATACTCTCTAAGGGGTCTTACTGCCGAAGCAGGGATATCTCATCTTGAGGGGGGCTTCACGCTTAGATGCCTTCAGCGTTTATCCCTTCCGGACGTGGCTACCCAGCCTTATGCATCTGGCGATGCAGCTGATACACCAGCGGTCCGTCCATCCCGGTCCTCTCGTACTAAGGACAGCTCCTCTCAGATATCCTACGCCCGCGCCGGATAGGGACCGAACTGTCTCACGACGTTCTGAACCCAGCTCGCGTACCGCTTTAATGGGCGAACAGCCCAACCCTTGGGACCTGCTACAGCCCCAGGATGCGATGAGCCGACATCGAGGTGCCAAACCACTCCGTCGATGTGAACTCTTGGGAGTGATAAGCCTGTTATCCCCAGGGTAGCTTTTATCCGTTGAGCGATGGCAATCCCACTTTCATACCACCGGATCACTAAGTCCTACTTTCGTATCTGTTCCACCCGTCGGTGTCACAGTCAGGCTCCCTTATGCCTTTACACTCTTCGAATGGTTTCCGTCCATTCTGAAGGAACCTTTGAGCGCCTCCGATACCCTTTCGGAGGCGACCGCCCCAGTCAAACTCCCCGGCAGACATTGTCCCCGGACCTGTTTCAAGATCCTTGGTTAGAAGCCCAGCATCATAAGGGTGGTATCCCAACAGCGACTCCGCAGCAACTGACGTCACTACTTCTTAGTCTCCCACCTATCCTGTACATATGGTACCGGACCCCAGTATCAACCTGGAGTAAAGCTCCATGGGGTCTTTCCGTCCTGGCGCGGGTAACCAGCATCTTCACTGGTACTTCAATTTCACCGGGTGCATTGCCGAGACAGTGCTCAAATCATTACGCCTTTCGTGCGGGTCGGAACTTACCCGACAAGGAATTTCGCTACCTTAGGACCGTTATAGTTACGGCCGCCGTTTACTGGGGCTTAAATTCAAAGCTTCGATTGCTCTAACCTCTCCTCTTAACCTTCCAGCACCGGGCAGGCGTCAGCCCATATACCTCACCTTTCGGTTTCGCATAGACCTGTGTTTTTGCTAAACAGTTGCTTGAGCCTCTTCTCTGCGGCCTGATTTCTCAGGCTCCCCTTATCCCGAAGTTACGGGGACATTTTGCCGAGTTCCTTAACAATGCTTCTCCCGTCGGCCTTAGGATTCTCTCCTCATCCACCTGTGTCGGTTTACGGTACGGGTTATGTATACGCTATAGTGGCTTTT
>NC_014388.1:0-62500 GCF_000145035.1 Butyrivibrio proteoclasticus B316 | reverse complement strand
TTTCTGGATATTCTGATTGCTGCAGCCACATCACGTATACTGCTCTTCATCAGTACCACATCTGCCGCATCTATTGCCACATCTGTTCCTGCTCCAATCGCTATTCCAAGATCAGCACTGGTAAGAGCCGGAGCATCATTTATTCCATCTCCAACCATAGTAACCACGCCATGCTCCATCAGCTGTTTAATAACGGCTTCCTTACCATCTGGCTTAACCGATGCAACAACTTCATCAACACCGGCCTGAGCTGCAATTGCTGATGCAGTAATCTCGTTATCGCCGGTTAACATCACAACATGAATTCCCATATTCTTAAGCTCGGAAATTGCCTGAGGTGAATCCTCTTTTATGACATCGGATACTGCTATGATTCCTAGAAGCTTGCCATTTCTGGCAATCAAAACCGGTGTTTTCCCCTCTCTGGCCAGCTTATCTATAAAACTTCTGTTCTGACTACTGATAAGTTCAACTATTTTTTCTATATAACTAAGATTTCCGCCATATATACGGTCGCTTCCTAGCAAAGCCTGCAAACCATTTCCTGATAAAACCTCAAATTCAGCGGTGTTTTCAAGCGGTATATCTTTTTCAGCAGCATAAGCCGTTACAGCCTTAGATATAGGGTGTTCACTCTTAGACTCAAGTGCATAGGCAACTCTTAGAAGCTCTTTCTCAGAGCTTTCTTCTGAAGCTATGACATCTGTCACCTTCATTTCGCCTGTAGTTATGGTTCCGGTCTTGTCCAAAGCCACAATCTGTGTCTTGCCCGCCTGTTCAAGAGAAGCTGCTGTCTTAAAAAGAATGCCTGTCTTGGCAGCTACTCCGTTTCCCACCATAATAGCCACAGGTGTAGCAAGTCCAAGCGCGCATGGACAACTTATTACGAGCACCGATACAGCTCTGGCCACAGCATAGCCTACGCTTTGCCCCGCAAGGAGCCATGCAAAAAACGTTACAACTGAAATTCCTATCACGACAGGTACAAAAACACCTGACACTCTGTCCGCTATCTTGGCAATTGGAGCCTTAGTTGCTGCCGCATCACTCACCATCTTAATAATAGCTGAAAGAGTAGTATCTTCTCCAACTCTTGTTGCTTCACACACCATATAGCCTGATGTGTTTATAGTTGCCGCTGATACAATATCGCCTGTAATTTTTTCCACCGGAAGGCTTTCTCCGGTAAGCGCCGACTCGTTTACCGCGCTTTCTCCTTCTACAACAATACCATCCACCGGTATGCTATCCCCGGGTCTTACAACAAATCTATCTCCAACCCTTACTGCCTCAACAGGTACTGTACTTTCGACGCCATTTCTGACTACAACTGCAGTTTTAGGTGATAAATCCATCAATCCTTTTAGTGCATTGGTAGTCTTGCCTTTAGATCTGGCCTCTAGCATTTTGCCTACTGTTATCAGCGTCAGTATCATCGCTGCAGCCTCAAAGTAAAACTGATTCATGTAATACATTACCTGTTCAGTATCATTATCAAGCACTGCACCTGTCATAGCAAAAAGAGCAACCACACTATATATATATGACGCTGCAGAGCCAAGTGCTACAAGCGTATCCATATTCGGTGCTCTATGAAGGAGTCCCTTAAAGCCGCTTATAAAAAATTTCTGATTGATCACCATTATAAGACCGGAAAGAATAAGCTGGTACAGTCCCATAGACACATGGTTTCCATCCATAAATCCGGGTAAGGGCCACTCCCACAACATATGTCCCATCGAAACGTACAGAAGCGGTATTAAAAGAACTACCGATGCAATCAGCCTCTTTTTCATCTTAGGCGTCTCTTTATCCTCGAGCGAATCTTCTGATGTAGCAGCAGCTCCGGATTCTCTGTTATTCTTAAGGCTTGCGCCATATCCCGTAGCCTCTACTGCAGCTATTATATCTTGGGGAAGTGCGGTACCTTCTACACCCATGGAATTTGTCAAAAGACTTACTGCGCAACTCTCTACTCCGCTGACAGCACTTACAGCTTTCTCAACTCTCGTCTGGCATGCAGCGCAGCTCATTCCTGTAACATTATACTGTTCCATTTACGTCAGTCTCCTATTTCATTAGCTTCTGAAGGGTAGTAACAAGTTCATCAATTACCTCTTCGTTGCCTTCCCTGATGTTGTCAACGACACATGTTCTCATGTGATTGGCAAGAAGTGCCTTGTTAAAACTATTAAGCGCAGAAGTTATTGCAGAAACCTGAGTCAGAATGTCCGTGCAATAAGCATTATTTTCCAGCATTCCCTCGACGCCTCTGACCTGTCCCTCTATTCGCTTTAGCCTGTTCATAAGGTCCTTGTATTCTTTATCATCTCTCACTTTGGTCTTGCCAGAGCAATGAGGGCATGCCACTTGTACTTCATCACTGGTTTTTGCAATATCTGCCATAATTATCTCCCTTTCAGTATACCCCTGTGGGGTATCTTGTAATACATATAATATACCCCGATAGGGTATATTGTCAAATATAATTTTATGCAACCCAAATATGTTGCGGAGCGCTCTTTTTTAGATAGGAATTTCAAAGATATTTCCACGTATCACAAAAACGCAGCCTCACAGAAGTTATTGATAATAACCTCTGTGTAGCTGCGTTTAAACAATACATCTTTCTGTAAAATGTAAACCCGGGCAAATTCAATATAAGCGAAAGTGCTTTATAGTTACATAATAAATCAGAATTTAAACTTATTTACTTCATCATCAAGCTGCTGAGCAATATTAGCATTTTCATTAACTACATCCTTATTCTGCTTCATATTATCAGACATTTCTGCTACAGCACCTGCTACATCACTGATTCCTCTTGCGCTCTCATCAACAGCCGTCGAAACATCATTCATTGCCTCGGAAACAACATTCATTGAGCTTTCTATATTATGAGAAGCTCTCTCAACATTTCTAAGCATCTCAGATATCTTTTGAGCATCTTCCTGGTACTGAAGACCTGTATCCATGAGCTGAACATATCCGCCAACAGTCTTCTCACGTACAAAATCAACCATCTTGGTTGCCTCATCTGCAAGTTCTCTAACAGTTCCGATAACCTCATCAGAAATTGTCTGGATCTGTTTGGCCGTATTAGCTGAATTTGTGGCAAGTGTGCTGATTTCTCCGGCTACTACTGCAAATCCCTTACCATGCTCACCTGCTCTTGCAGCTTCAATACTTGCATTAAGAGACAAAAGATTAGTCTGTGAAGCAATCTCAAGGATAGTCTGTGTAAGATTACTGATTCCTTCTACCGCTTTTGATTTTTCAATCTTCTCGTTAAGGTTATTGGTCATGTCATCAGCGGCTGCCTTAGCTGACTCAGTTTCAGCTTCAGCATTCTTTCTCATTTCCATAGCACGCTGTTCCATATTTCCAGCGTAATCTGTACCCTCTCGTACACTTACATACATATCCTGTACGTCATCTTTGATCTTACTTGTTGAACCCTGAACCTGCTGAAGAGATGCAGAAGTTTCTTCCATAGCTGCGCTCATCTCTTCCATAGTAGCAGACACACCGTCAAGCTGGTCATTGGTCTTAACAGTAGTAGAAAGAGCTGTTTCTACTGAACCAGAAAGACTGGTAGAGCTTGAAGATATAGAACTTACAACCTCTCTGATATACTCAAGAAGACTATTTATGCTGTCTGCAATATCAGATACCTCATCATTGCCCTTAACATCAATCTTCTGTGTAAGATCGCCATCATTGCTGACAAGATCGCTGATCTTTTTATCAACTTTATTAAGCCCCTTTGCTATTCCGCCAGCGAGAATGATTGAAACTATTGCTGAAAGTACGGAAAGAATAACTCCGATCAAAATAGTGGTTTCAACTATGGCATTAAGTGAATCCACCAGTTCATCTACAATATAATCTATTCCAAGCACTCCTACAGTCTCTCCGTTTTTATTAAAAATAGGAGCATAGGCAGTAATATAGTTAACACCTGCTGAAGTTTTGTGAATGTCAGTTGATACATATCCGCTTGAGTTTAGCGCTTTTGTCATATTTTCTCTGTATTCAGCTTCTACTTCAGCTCCGATACTGACGTTGTCAGATGCAGGACGTGACAGATAGACTAAAGAGCCATATCTTTCTCCTACTGTATAAATAGCGCTAACGTTTGCAGAGCTGACAATTTCAGCCATATCTTCCTGCATTACTGTATTAGCGTAACTGTCGTCGGCACCTGCTTCCAATAAACTAAGCAGATTACCATTAAGCTGCTTAGCAGCAATCTGGCTGATAGCAAGTGTATTCTCTGCAGCGCTCTGAACATAACTATTATGTACAAATCTATATATTGATATACCCATAACTGCACAGGTAATAACATTAAGCAAAATACTTCCTATTGTGATCTTAGCTCGTATGCTAAATCTAAATCCTCTTCTTTTTTCCATTGGTTCCTTCTCCTTACTCCGCATTAAGTGAATCCACTATAGCCTGTGACATATAAGCCCCATTTGCTGCTTCAAACTCAGCGTAGGAAGCCTCTATATCTGCTCCGTCTACAACAACCTTTTTGATAAGCTCTTTTTTAAGTCCCATTAGTTCTTCGTAATAAAGGGAATACGCATCAGTACTATAAGGCAGATCTGCCATTTTACTGTTATCATTAAAAATTTTGAGCGCATTAGCCTGATCCTCTGTGATACTGTCTGCTCCGGGATCATTTGTAAGAGCTACTGTAGCAAGCAGGTGATCTATATGATTCTTGGCATAACTGTCAGAAATAGGGCTATATGTCCAAAGCTCCTCTATTTCTCCGCCATCATTCATAGTTTCCAAAAAGTACTTATATACGCCGGAAGGGTTATCACAAGCTGAGGTTATGCACCATACAGGAGCAACTCTTTCAAGGTAAGTGCCTGTCTCCTTAATCGGAGGCATTGTCACAAGTTCTCCATCTACTCCTGCATCTTTCAGCTTTCCTGACAGTGTTTTAGCCCATGTTCCTGCCCAATATGTAAAAATGCCATATTCGTTAGCATAGAACTTGTCTCTGCAATCACCAGTACCGTTTTCAACGATATCCTTATCCATATAGCCTTTTGAATATGCATCTCTAAGTCTTACAAGAGCAGCCTTCATCGCGTCATCCATAAACCCATCTGCCCAGGTTCCATCCTCTTTTTCATAAAAAGATGGATACGCATCCTGATAAAATTCAGGAAGATAATTTATGTAAGGGGCTTCATTATTGATGATTCCTGCCGCTGAAACACCATAGGTATTACCGTCTATGCCATCTCCGTCAGGATCTCCCTCTGTAAAGGCCTTTAATACTTCCATATACTCATCGTAATTAGTTGGTACATCAAGGCCGACATTATCAAGCCATGCTTTTTTGATATATGTAACGCAGCCATTTCCTCTCGTTGGAGATATTCCATACAACTTTCCGTTTATTTCAAGTCCCTCTATAAGCGAGCTCTTTCCAGCCTCATCTATTCTGGACTGTAATTCTGAGCCATTATAATATGGGCTGATGTCTGCAAGCATTTCCTGCGCTGCATATGTTGTATAGTATGTAGAGCTAAGAAGCACAACATCCGGAAGGTTTCCTTCTTCGAAAGCCTTCGATACTTCTTCGTAGTAAACATCATGCTCCGGCTGGATTATTACAAGATCAATTCCTGTAAGATCTTCCCATCTCTTTTCAAATTCATCTCTACCGTTTTCCTGGGTTACTAAAGTTCCATCAACCATGATCGTTATAGAATCCGGTTTTGCAGCTTCCTTAGAAACACTGGCTACAACATTTTCTTTGGTCAATCCCTTCTTACCGATAGAACGGGCTTCTTGTGAATTACCACAAGCAGTAAGAAGTAATGCTACCGACAGTATTATCGGGGTTATTGCCCGTAACTTTCTGTTCATAAATCCTCCTGTATTGCATCATCACATTTTGAAATTCAATCATTTATTAACGCATAATTATTCAGCAACAAGAGGTCATTATAGCATAGTTTATATTTTATGCAATACGATTTTGAACGATATAAAATTACAATTATCAATAAATTTAGGTAAAAAAATATCCAAGAAAACTTCTGGTTCTCCTGGATATGCATTATTACTTATATTCTTCTGTTCAGCCCTTCTTACGTCCTGATTCTATCAGCTCTTTTTCAAAGGCTTCAGGATTCTTAAGATAATAATCCTGATGATATTCCTCTGCTTCGTAGAAGCTCTTAAACTTTTCCAAGGCAATCTGTACCTTCCGGCCGGAGTCAGCCTCAAGCTTACTAATCTTAGTGTAAGCCTTAAGTTTCTCCTCCTCTGTTGTATAATACACTGCTAAAGTGTATGAAAAGCCTTTATCTATAAACTGTCCATCTGCGTCAAAGGGATCCACGTTAGCCAGGAAAATATCCAAGAGCTTATCGTATGAAACCTTTTCAGGATCATATTCCAGCATTATAGTCTCTCTATGACCTGTTTTCTGAGCTTTAACATCCTCATATGAAGGGTTCTGCTCATCTCCACCGGAATAACCACAAACTACTTTATCAACTCCATACATTTTGTAAATTGGGGTAACGCACCAAAAACAACCACCTGCGAAATAAGCTTTCATACCGTTTCTCTCCTTTATATTTATTCATAGCTAATACTATATGAATATTATAAGAAAAACCAGCAATTCTTTTTCAAAAAATTGCCGGTTCTAAATCATACTAATACATCTAAATTAAATACTGATATCAAATCGTCGTCTTTTTGTCCAACGCCTTTGATAAGAGAATCACTTCCTTTGAGGAAAGGAGATGGCTCCTTGATCTCTTCGTCAGGAATTGCTACTACTTCTTTTACTTCATCTACAATAAGTCCAACCTGCTTATCATCCTCAATATCTGTAATAATGATCCTTGAACTGCTTGTAAATGTATCATCTTCAAGGCTCATCTTACGACGAAGGCTTATAACAGGTATGATCTCGCCTCTAAGGTTAATGATTCCCCTGTAATACTCAGGTGACCTTGGAACATTTGTGATCTGAGGCATTTCTATAATAGAATTAACAGAAGAAATATCGATTCCATAGTTTTCTTTGCTGATATTGAATACGATATATTTCTTCTCATCTCTGTTTTCATTTTTGTAAACTGCAAGTTCTGCCATTTCTAACCTCCTTATGCTACAAGTGACTCAACATTAAGGATAAGTGCAACATCATCCACATCCGGGAGTATAGAAACGCCAGTAAAAAACTCATTGTCACTGAGAAGGCCAAGTGACTTACTCTCAATCTCAGTCTGTCCAAACAGTTTATCTACAACAAGTCCTACATTAACATCATCCTTAGTACAAACTACAACGTTAATTGATTCCTTTTCTTCACTGCTCTCCTCAAGCTCAAAAATCTTATCAAGATATACAAGTGGAATAACCCTTCCTCTATGATTGATCACATCCTCACGATCAACAAGGCTGATATCTGAAGTCTGAATATTTTCGATGGCTAAAACAGATGAAAGCGGAATAGCAACTGTTTCATTCTGCACACCAACTATAAGAGCCTGGGCATTGTCATCACTAGTGCTGTTTATCACAGCTAACTGATTTGTTTCCATTTCTTACCTCTTTTATTTCAATTACTTATAGACTTTTGAACGAATATTTCATTCACTGTCCATGATTTGCTGAATATTTATACAAGACACGGATTATATTTTTACCATACTGATATATGCCTAGTCAATAAGTAATTTTCTTTTTTCCACACATAATAATTATGAAAAAAAGTTACATCCAAAGGTAAAAAATGAGATTAAAACTCAGACCTTTTTCGCTAATGATAAAGCTCTCAAATAACACAATCCTGCGAGTGCCGCTACAACCACAATAAATATCAGTGTCAGAACTGCATGGTTTATTTTCATTCCGAGAAAAATAACCCCAACTACAAGTCCCATAACAACAAACATGTTAGGAAGCATATATATAGCTACTGCCGATCCTTGCTTAATCACCTCCACCTCATTTTCCCAATCGAGACGCATATGCTTTATACCACATACACATCCCCACGCTGTAGAAAATGCGCATAGCATAACTCCGAGTATAAGGTACAAAACAGTATTGATAACCGGCACTTTTGCGGATATGCAAAGGCATATTATTCCAAAACTCATAAATGGAACGGTCAAATACATGTTAAAGAGCATCTTTCCCTGATAAATCTGCTCTTTTTTTATGGGTAGACTTTGCATTATCCAGTACTGTTTGCCTTCAAGTGAAGGTGAACACACTGTTGAAGCCACCATGCCAATAAGGAAATAAACTATAAAGGGAATCGCCGGCTGAACGATTGTTGGATCAAAAGGAGCGTTCTGCGTCACAACACCGACTATCTTGTCAAAGCCCATAATAAGGGTCGCTACTCCCAGAATAACCGCAAGAAGTTCACCCATTCCGACATTTGTAATATATGTCGTAGAACCGGTCATTCTCTTAAATTCTTTATATGCGATAGAATTTAGTATGCTATGTCTTTTCTGTGGAGTCATCTTATACTTCTTGGCAGCACTACGTGATCTAAGTGCAGAATTGATGCTTCTGTATGATTGTCCAACCACATAAAAGACCCCAGAAAACAGAATCACACTTACTCCCAGCAATAATAGCGCATGGAATATGCTTCCGGAATCAATAGCAAGTTCAAACCATTTCGCAGGAAAATAGTATCCTGCTGCGTTATCAATCACTTCAGATGTAGACGACAAAATGTCCTCAACCTTGTCCTCTTTGAACACTGCATCGATAATATATCTTAAAGAAAAGCAGAAGATGACAAAAATAAAGGTAAGCACTGTTTGTATCAGGTTAGTCTTCTTAAATCCAGCGCTCACTTTTGCTATCAGAAATCCCAGAAAAGCTGCAATAAGCATGGGAATTATAGGCAAAACGAGTGATAGTATCAGCCAAATAAGGTAAATATGTACCGGAGGAAAGGCAAATAATCCATATCCTGTCATCATCGCAAGACTTATACTCAAGTACCAGGGCAGGCTTTTTACATACATATATAAAAACTTACATCCTGCCACAGTTCTGCTCTCAAAAGGAAGCGACATCAGCATATCATATTCTTTGAAGTTAAAGAGATAACCATTTGTTTTAAAAAAGGTAAACAAGAAGGCAATGGAACTGATCGTCAATGCGCATAGCTCCGGAATGGCTCCTGTAAGGCCAACAGCTCCGTAGCCAAAAGTTGCTATAAAGCTATAGGCCATGATCATAGCATAAACTATAAACATGCCTACGTATGCACCCACAATCCTGCGCTTTTTCTTTTTATCATCACAGTGTTTGTAAATATTAGAATAACTTGTAGATAACAAAAGAGTTTTTAGAAGCAATATATTATTTTTCATTGCCATCTGCCTCCAGGAATGCTTCCTCCAAAGAATGTCCCTCAGTCAGTTCCTCCATAGTTCCCGATGCTATTATTTTACCCTGTTTGATAATTGCGACCTTATTACACAACTTTTCAGCAACATCCAGAACATGGGTTGAGAAAAAGATTGCTGTACCCTGCGCGCACATATCATGCATGATCTCTTTTAATACAAATGTTGCTTTAGGATCGAGGCCTACAAAAGGCTCATCCAAGACCAGAAGCTTGGGATCATGTATCAGCGCTGATATAATGGCCACTTTTTGTTTCATTCCATGGGAATAGGAACCTATCTGATCACCCAGAGAAGCTGTGATCTCGAACAAATCCGCATACTTTTTAATGCGAGCTTCTCTGTCAGTAGTACTGATATCAAAAACATCCGCAATAAAGTTCAGATACTGAATACCTGTAAGATTATCGTATAGATCAGGGTTGTCAGGAATATAAGCGGTCACACGCTTGCATTCAATCGGTTCATCTTTGACAGAATGCCCATCTATCAATATCTCACCATCAGTAAAATCAAGAACCCCTACAACAGCTCGTATTGTTGTCGATTTACCTGCACCATTATGTCCGATAAATCCAAATATATCGCCGCTTTCCACTGTAAGTGATACATTGTCAGCAGCTTTTACTCCCTCTTTGTACGATTTACTGTAATTTCTGATCTCAAGCATTTCCTATCCCCTCCATAAGCTTTGAAAACATAAAACTTTTTATCCTGAAGAACACTATCAGAATGAATTCTTCTTGGATGATGACTTGCCATTTCCAAGAATACTGAGTATTCTCAGGAACAGATTTATAATATCAAGATAAATATCAAGTGCGCTATCTACAGCATTGTCTACTGTCTTAGGATATTGCTGTGCTTTCCAGTAATCATATCCAATATATAAAGAAAAAAGGATGGCGCCGGCTAAAGAAGTAATGGACTGAGCGACACCAAATAATAAAAGGATGAGCTCTACGAGAATAAGACCAATAAGCCCTCCCAGAAGCACTCCTCCAAGTTTGGAAAAGAAATCAGGCTTAAGTATACTGCAGCATATCATAACAACTGTTATCCCTGCAGTATAGACCATAGCCAGCAGTACAACATTTGATCTGAGTCCTCCATAGTAATAGACAGAAGTTGAAACAACCAGGCCGATTGGCACTACAACAAGGTTATATCCCAGAAAACTGATAATAGGATCACTACTCTTTGCAGAAATAAATGTTCCTGCAAGAACACAAATAAAATAACCAATGAGAAGCGCCAGAGGATGTATACTAAGTGCTACTTCTGTAAATCTGGCACAAATAAAGATATTTACCAATAGTCCGTAAACAATTACTCCTCCAAGCCACATGTTATACGACCTGTCAGAAATTAGTTCATTCTCCATAACCTGTTTATAAAGTCGTTCTTGTTTTCTTTCACTTAATCCAAACATAGTAATTGCCTTTCTGAAAAAAAATTTTATCTATATCATTATATTATTTTTTTGCCTGTTTTTAATAAACATCATTTATTGCAAATTAGACAGCTTTAATCTCAGTAATCTGGCCATTTCCGCCTCATCCACGGAAACATGCCTGCTCTCTGTGCTTGCATAAATGCTTCTGTAATAAATATCAAATACTTTCTTTATTTCTGCCTGATGATCAAACGGCGCTATCTCTACATAATCTGACAAAAGGCCTCTATCTGTAAAATCACCTTTATATAGCTTTCTCAGTACCCTTTTTATCATCTCCACATCCATGGAAAGCCTTTTTTCATTATTTCCACGCCTATAAACGATATTTCTGATCACAATCGTCCCGGCTATTAAAAGAACTATTAACAAAATAATACTAAGGGCCACAATTGCAGCAATCATAAGAATCTGCGTCGTAGCCGTATTATTCTCCTGCTCCACGGGTTCAGGCTTGATAACTTCCGGGATATCCGGGATACTTGGCTGCTCATATACCGTATTTTTCCCTATTTCCTTTTTATCAGGCGCCGCGACTCTATGCCAAGAAAAATCTGCCGCTGTCATATAGGCACTTGTAGGCTCAAAAGGCATCCAGCCAAAGCCCTGAAGATAAGCTTCAGGCCATGCATGCGCACAGTTACTCCCAACAGAATAAGTTTCCATTTGTTCAAATGGGTAAGCATACCTGTATCCCACTGACACACGGGCCGATATTCCCGCAAGTCTTAGGAGCATCACCATAGAAGAAGCATAATGAACACAATAACCCTTTTGCGTTTCAAACAAAAATCTGTCAGCAATATCAGCCATTCCCTCAGCAGTACTCATATTTGAGCCAGGCTCATGTCCACCGGCAGTATCAGTGCTGTATGGATATTGACGCAGATAGGTTTCAATATTTTTGCACTTCTCATATTCACTGACACTTCCATTCGTCAGCTCTTTTACCAGATCCTTCATCCTCTCAGAGGAACCCGCTGTATCTGTATATCCCTTCAAATACTCTTCATCTATCTTCACAGCCCTCTCATATTCAGCTTCTGTCATAATGCTATCAAGAGGCATATTGTATATTTCCTGCATATAGCTATTAGCCTCAGCAAAAGACATATCCTCTTCCTTTAAGGCAGTCGGTGAATTCTCCAGCATACTAATAAGATAAGGGCTTCCATAATCAATATCCAGAAATCTTGCCTGCAGCCTGTAGCCTTTTTTATGCTGTGTCCCGGATACGCCTGCCTCGATTTTTCTCCCTTCATTTGTCAGTACATAAGAGTTGATCGGCGCAATTTCATCCTGAGTATCAAGATACACATATTCTATATTTACACGTGATAATTGTGAAAAAAGAGCCGCTACTTCCCTGTCTGCCCCCTGCGAATGCAGAAAATTTAAGTATCTTACAACGTTTGCAGCTTCCACTCCCCTTCCACCGGACAGATATACATTTCTGCGCATCTTCATATTAGCCCCTGTTTCTTCATCCTTAAAAATAAAAAAGGGCTTCTCATTAGTTTCAAGTAATAGCTGTACCTTGTCAGACTTTCCCACGCGGTCTCCCGTTACGTCAAAAGAACTGTATCCGGCTGTATATGAATCATCTTTAAACACGAAAGAAAGATAATATGACGCATTATCAGCTGCATCTTTGAACCCTGAAACTATTCTTTCACCTACTTCTATAGCCTTTGTCCAGTCAATGGGCTCTGTTTTCATGGGAAGAATTAACGAAAAGAAAGAAATGATGACAAAATAGTAGAAGGGAAATGCATTATTCTTTTTCTCACAAAAAAGTCTTTGGGAAGACGATAGAACAAGGGCTGCAAGACAGACAAATAATAGCTTATCAGTAAAAACAGCACCGTCAAAAGTTTTTCTGATAAGGCACAGATAAACAGCCACTGCAGATAATACAAAGGCTCCCCAGGTAATAACCTGCTCCTTATAAGTCATAAGTGCAAAGAGAAGCCTTATTATCACTGCTACCGCCATCGCTAGTTCTATATGCGGGATTAATGCATTATTTCTAAGAAGTAAAAATAAAAGAAGCGCAGGAATAAGCGACGTAAAAACAGATGTCAGCCTGCTGACAAAAACGCCAAAGACATATTCCATCGCGCTAAATAGAGCAAAGAAACCAATTACAAACAAAGAAAACTCTTCACGCCTTAAGTCTGCAACGTCTCCTCGCATAGTTATAAAAATTTCCGTAAATATGGAAACCAGAGAAAAAACAAACATATGAATCCTGATTTCATCCGCAAATAAGGTAGTAATCCTCTCCCGGCTCAGGGTTTTCTCTGATGATAATCCATGTATCCCCTTCATACACGCCATTCCTCACGTCATATGTCCTTTTGATAAGCTCATCGAATTCTTCACTGGAGCTATAGAATATGCTATCTGCAATAATGTCATAAAATTCCAGAAAGCTTTCATAAGAGTCAACGAAGCTTTCACTTATTTTCCCTGATGGATAAATAATCCTGACAGGAACCCCCTGATTGGCAAAGTGCCAGGCAGCTGATACTGCAAACTCCAGGAAAAAATCCCTCTTTTTAAGAAAAGCTGTGTCCTGCTCTCTTTCAGGCACATTAACTGCCTGTAAAAGAAGAGTAACACTTCTTTTTTCCATTTTGTCAGGAACTCTGGAAACCAGCTCAGATAATCTTGCAGATAGTTTCCAGTTTATCGAATTAAGAGAATCTCCCCTTTGATATGGCCTAATATCGCTTCCCGGGGTATTTTCTACCAGCCTCGGGCTCTTAAGGCCAGTGCTATTATACTGATTCTCAATATCAAGAACTCGGTCTGCCATATCAGTAATCCTTGGGCTGACAATAGCTCTAAAGGAATATGGAATATCAATAGTTATTGTATAAATTCCGAATGGATCTGCAAAAGAAACACATTCAACTCCAACATTATATGCCCCCGAATATCTGCAGTTTATACCTGATGAGAGCTCTTTTTTCTCATGGATTCTTAGAGATATCTCCTGACCATTTTCAATTTCATACAGGTCACACCTGTCCTCATAGAGATATAACTTCATCCTGTGAATCGGTAGTATTCCCTCATTGTCTATAGCCACTCTGTAACTATGCACTTCGCCTTTTGTGAGTTTATGAACCTCAATTTCCTGATAAATTCGAAGGAAACTATTGTTTACAAAAATATATAGTATTGAAACCGGAATGAGTAACAAAACTCCGTACAACCAGGCAAAAGCTACCGGGCCGCCGTAAAAACTGGCAAATGCAAAGCATGCTGCCACAACCACAAGATAAATTATGAACTTCCACTTCTGAACTTTAATTTTCATGAAACCTTCACTTGTTCAAGTATCTTTTTAACCATATCTGTCTTAGTAACGCGGCTAAGCCTCGCCTCTGCGGTAAGAATAAGTCTGTGCGGAATCGTTAATCTGGCAGCATTTGCAATATCCTCCGGAATGCAGTAATCACGCCCCTCCATATAAGCCAGCGCCTGAGAGCACCGCAGCATAGCCAAAAGAGCTCTTGTAGAGGCCCCACATGAAATCTCTGCCTTATTTCTAGTTGCCTCTATTATACTGACCGCATAGGTTCTAAGGTTGTCATGAATGCTAACCTTACCGGCTTCCCTCTGCATACTGATAATATCCTGTCCTGACAGGACCGGAGTAGTCTTATCATGTAATTCACCGCTCAAAAAGCGCCTTGCTATATCCTCTGAAGCGGCCGAATTCGGATATCCGAGCGAAAGCTTGATCATAAACCTGTCCAGCTGAGACTCCGGAAGCGGATATGTACCTGCCATATCAGAAGGATTCTGTGTTCCAATGACCATAAACGGCTCAGGTACAGGATACTCATGCCCATCAATTGTTACCCTGTGCTCTTCCATAACTTCCAATAGCGCAGACTGCGTCTTGGGAGACGTTCTGTTGAGCTCATCCGCAAGGACAATGTTATTTAACACCGGTCCCGGAACCACCTGAAAGCTTTCCCTGGCGGGACTATATATAGAAAGGCCTGTAATGTCTGAAGGTGTGGTATCAGGCGTGCACTGTATTCTGGAAAAAGAAACTGAAACAGAGTCTGCAAGCGCCTTGGCAAGAGATGTTTTGCCAACTCCCGGAACATCTTCAAGAAGCAAATGTCCTCCAGCAATAAGACAAGTCACTGCACTCTTTATCACCTCATCCTTGCCTAACAGCCTTTTTTGCATATTTTCTATAAGTTCTGTGATTTTAAGATTGGTATTATCCATAGAATCCCCCGATAGAATGAATGATCACACTCATATTTACTATACTCTATATTTATCGCAAATAAACAGACTAATTTGCAAATTGTGCGAAATATTCCATTTATTTTTCCAAAATTGGTATATAATCGTTATCCCGACTATCGTACAATGATTACATAAACAAGTAACTGATAACAATGGTTTTGATCAAAAGGAGAATAAACGTATGGAAATAACATTACAGGCAGTAGAGAAGGTTATGGAAGAGACAGGTGTGGATTTTAAGGCTGCAAAGGAAGCCCTCGTTAAAACTGACGGAGATGTAGATGCAGCTATAAAGCTTATTCAGCCGGATTCAAAAGAAATCAGTGATGATATCAAGGAACTGATCGACAAGCTTAAAAAGAAGGTTGAAGATGGCAATGTTGACAGAATCCAGATCAAAAAAGGTGATGAAGTAGTATTCAGCGTACCTGTTAATGTTGGTATCGTTGGAGGAATTATCGGTCTGGCTGCTGCTCCGTGGGCATTGATTGCCGGTTCAGTTGCAGCATTCGGTCTTGGATGCAAACTTGAAGTTGTACACAAAGACGGAACCATCGACGGAATTAACTGATCAAACGCAAATACAGCCTCAATCCTGGCTCAGGGTTGGGGCTGTTTTCATGGCATTCATGAATCACAACTCAAACCTCATAGTAAATGTCTCGCCCGAGTGCTAAAATATACTTAATTTGCACTATTACTTAAAAGGGGACGGGGAAATGGTAATACGGTATATTGGCCTTACTGAATATAATGATATAAAGGTTCCTATCAATATCAATCTTGGCGGGCCGTTTTTTTATGAGATGAAAAAAAGTGGTCATGAGTGGCCCTATCTTGTAGTTACCAAAAAAACTTCTGAATATATCTATGATTTCTATAAAACTGTCAGATTCTCCAAAGAAGATGAAGAATATAGTTCAGATATGCCGGTTATTAACACCGGTGTTCGCGAAATATCTGCAATTGTTGGTCGTAACAGCGCAGGCAAAACTTCAGTTCTTAGAATGATCAGCAATGTTCTAAGAGAAGACAAAAATTCCAATGCATCTCTTTCGCAGTACAGCTACGTTATGATTCATGAAAACTTGGATGACAAGCAGTTGTTTATCACTACAAACATCCACAATTTTTATAAAAACAAGACTCTGGACAATATTAATACAAGCTTGAAAGCACATGGTTACGACAAAAATGTAATAGTACTTCCAGAAAAAGATATGTTGAAAAAGAAAAAGCAGATCTATTTTTCCGGTGTCTTTGACAAAGCATCTCCGTTACAGACAGCCAGCAATCTGGATGATATCTGCACCAACAAAATGCTAAACGAATTTGTAAGAAATATCAGAAGCATGGCTCCTGACAATCTTATCCGCGATGAATTTGGGATTGCTGACTTTAAGGAAAACGAAATACTTAAACGTGTAGCGCTCATGGCCAAATATCCCGACCTGTCCACAAATAATGCCTTAATGTTCGACTTTCCTGATAAATTAAAAATATCACTGTTGGATTATTATATGGAAAAAGATGCTCTTTATTCAGACATTAAGGATGATGAGCATTTACTCGATCGGCTAAAAAATAGTATTGATGATCAAAGGGCAAAAGAGTCAGCGCAGGGCAAAAAAACAAAAAAAGTCCTTAGAGAAGCCTTTCAAAATGAGCTGGGATATCTTTTACTGGAAGAAACAATAATAGATTCAATAAAAGAATCTGACCTGAGCGTTGGAGAAGTCTGCCAGCAGATATGGTCTAAACTCAATAATGAAACGGACAGATTCTCTCTTCATAAATATGCTGAAAGTATCAAGCTTGATTCTTTCAAACATGTCCGTACGGAAAAAGAAAACTATTACGAAAATGAAAGCAACGATGACCCTGTAAATGAATCCCCATCTGCAGACAAGTTTGATTATGCTATAACCATCCTTAAGGAGTATAGAGAAAGACTCATCGAAGCCCCTGACTATCTTTTTGACGAGGATTTCACATGCGAATTAGCTGATGAAATAGAAAAGTGCAGAGATCTTATTGCAGAAGATTCCTTTCATGATCTTGCAGGGGAATACGGAGCAATAATGTATTCTATAGAAAATGAAGTACTGGATTATCAAGATGTAGATTTAGAGGACACCAAGGACAACATCGTAGACATTCTTGATAAGATAATAGAAGAATTGGTATATTCTCAAGCTGCTTCCAATCTTGTATCTGACAGTAATACTGATGACGCTGACTCCGACAAGGTGTTAAAAGATTTTAATGCCAAGCAGGACAATCATATGACAGAACAAAAAATGAGCGCAGCTGGAAGTGAAGGCAAAAAGCTGAAAATAGTAGATAACATCTTAAAAAAGTACTCACACACTTACGCAGATTTCGTGACTCTAAGCGAGAAATCTGCTGTAGATTTTGTAGCTGAGAAGCAGGAAGCAGACAGTAATCATGATACCTTACTGTTTGCTCAGATCGAATATAAAAAAGTTCGCGATGAATTTTTTGCCTTTATCAATGACTTTACAGATGAAAAGTGTAAACCTCAGACATTTGGCATCGTGATCGACCACGATGATATTTGCTCCGGATATAACGGACATTTCGACATGGTGGGTAGGCTTGGAAATCTTGCAGAACAGATAGATAGCGAAAAGAGCGAGCTTCTAATAATGGTTGATGAAGGTGAATTGTATCTACACCCAGATGCACAGAAAA
The DNA here is from genome assembly GCF_000145035.1 of Butyrivibrio proteoclasticus B316. Taxonomy (NCBI): domain Bacteria; kingdom Bacillati; phylum Bacillota; class Clostridia; order Lachnospirales; family Lachnospiraceae; genus Butyrivibrio; species Butyrivibrio proteoclasticus. Next base: position 44,614 of record NC_014388.1, on the reverse strand, counting down.
ACTTTGTGTTAAATTTCCTTAAAATGAGCAGCTACTTCTTTAAAGATAAGGATATACAGCTGATACTCTCCACCAATTCTCCATTTATACTGTCTGACCTTCCAAGGACGAACATTCTGTGTCTGGAAGGCTTAAACGAAGAAGGCCTAACTGTAAGAGATAGTAGCATTCTTGGAAAAACCTTTGGTACCAATATCACTACTCTTTTAATAAATGAGTTTTTCATGGACAAAGGAGTAGTAGGAAGCTTTGCCAAATCCAAGATCAACGAAATGCTGTATAGATTGAACTATGACGAGAACTATCTCGACGAAGAAGGAATTGATAAAAAAATAATAGATATTGTTGGTGATAGTCTCGTAAGCCGCAAGCTTGAGAAAATGCGCGAGGAAAAGCTAAAAAACAGTACTCTCAGCGTACTGGACCGAGAAATTAAGTATACCGAAGAAAGACTCAGACGTTTGAAAGAAGAAAGAGCTGAACATCAAAAGAATTAAGATCTAAATTGCGGAGAATAAAGCATGATTAGAATAGAGCTCACAGATGAAATACTGCAAAATCATAGAGACTACATATACAATGAGTCTAACATCAAAACAAGGCTTAATGCGCTAAAAAGAAAAAGAAAGATCTATCAGGGAAACCCAAAAATCAAAACGCTGGTAGACTATCTCATCACCCAGGTTGAACTTCTTGGCGATGATACCAAATATACCGAATCCATCTTTCTCATGACTCCGGAAAAGATGAAATCAGAACTTGAAGTCATAAAAAGAGATTATAATGAAGCATTTAATGAATGTCAGTCAAAAAACAGATCTTTTTCAAATGCGATTTTAGATGCTCTTGGATATGAAAATTTTGCAAAAAGAGATCCCACCGATAAATCCAAAAAAAGTTTTCGCCCCGGCGAATCCAGAAAGAACTGGGGTGCTTATGCCTTTTTACTGAAATTAGATCTTTCTGTATGCCCATATTGCAACAGAGCCTTTATCAACACGATATATATGGGGAAGTCCAAAGGTCGATCAAGGGCAGATCTTGATCATTTCCTGCCCAAGGCTCTATATCCATATTTTTCCATGTCCATATACAATCTGGTGCCATCCTGTAACACATGTAATTCAAGCTTTAAGGGGCAGAAGCCATTTAACTACAAAAATAATCTAAACCCCTATGAACATATTGATATCAATGCTCTGCTCACATTCGGATATACTCCTGAGAATTACATAGAATGTATAGGCCTTGGCAAGGATCAATTGAATGTAACTCTGAATTACAATACCGAGGATGAACACGGCAGCAAAACGCAAGCAAATAGATTAGAGGAGAATTGCAAAACTTTCCAGCTTGAAAAAATCTACCAAAACCATGCGGACGTGGTCAAAGACATCTTGCTCAAACATCATATTTTCTCTCAAGACTACAAAAAACAAGTTATGAATACCTACAAGGGACTATTCTCGTCTGAAGATGAGGTAGACAGGCTCCTCTATGGGGATATCCGAGAATCTGATATCAAGGACTCAATCCTTGGCAAACTCCACTACGATATAAACAGTAATATTCAGCGTTCCTGTTAATGTTGGAATCGTTGGCGGAATCATCGGACTTAACTAATTAAAACGTAAAGACAGCCTCAATCCTGGCTCAGGGTTGGGGCTGTTTTCATGTGCTATTTCTGTGGCGCAAGCATCTTATCCACCAACTCAACACACCTATTGAACTTAGTAAGATAGTCGCCCTCTATATACTCAAACTTCTTGCCATGAGACTCATAGATATCTGCTATCATCTTGCGATATTTGTCGCGATTATCTCTGATCTCAGTGCTCCTGTCGCCATCCTGAACCCATTTAACATCAGGTGCCAGGAAAAGAACCAGATCATAACTGTTAAGGGCATCAATAGCATCAGAAAGCTTGATGTTTTCCTCATTACCACCTAGGAATTTTAGGAAAAACTGAGTGATAAGGCAATCTGTGTCGCAGAAAAGAACTCTGTTACTCTGCTCTACTGTCTTCATCTCATTGAGCTTCTGAGTAAGCAAAATCTCAGTGAAATCCTCATCCAGCATCAGTGTATCGGTGCCGGATTTCTCAGATAAATCCCTGCCAGCTTCCTCGATGTAATTTGTGTTGTAGTAATTGGCCAGATTCACAGTCATTATCGACTTACCAGAGCTCTCAACTCCTATCAGCAGCACCTTTTTAACATAATAAGGTCTAACAAAGGTTGGCAGCCAGTCCCAGTGCCCATAAAGATCCTCGCGAATAGCTGTTGAGCTGATATCATTTCGCTCAAACACATAGAATTCGCTATCAGGGTAATTTACGTTCCAAAAGCTATCTGCATCGTAATCAGATCCACAGAACACAACATCGATAGGCTCTCCGATATGTTTTTTGACATATTCAGAATCAGCCTTAGAAGCTTCCAGAGTGTATTCCTGCTTGGTTTCGCAATCATCTGATATTGTAAAAATCTCGACGTTACCTATATGTTTGGTAGCCTGATACAGCCATCTATAACGAACTCTGTAGTCCACTTCGTCCCTGTTATTGCCTATGCTGAGCACGATATAGAGCTTCTCACACATGCATGCAGCCTTGATAATGCACTCCAGATGCCCATTATGCATAGGATTAAAGGTTCCGCCATACATACCAATCTTATACATATTATGCCTCTTTTGTTGTCGCATTAACTCTGGTATCTAAAATCCATTTTACCAACATTATTATGGCATTTATGAGATAAATGCTCCACATAAGAACTGTTGCCATGTCTCCTGTGCCAGTAGCAAAGGCGTAAACCCACATGATTACTGTAACAACATCTACTACTACCCAGAGAACCCACTGCTCCATGTATCTCTTAACACACAAGATCTGAGCAAATATTGAAAATACTGTGCTCATAGCATCAACAAATGGAAGTGTGCCATTCATCATTTTAAGCACATATCCATAAGCTACAGTTCCAACTGCAACAAGAAGATAAGCGATAAGACTGCCCTTAAGAGTCATTCTCTTTTTGACAACCTCTTCTGTCTCGCTGTTCATGTTCTTGGACCACATATAGAGTCCCACAAAGTTCATAGGAACGTAGTACAAAAGATTGAGCATTACTTCGCCCCAGTATCTCGCTCTCCATGCTACGATCGCATAAAGAATCGTATTGATAGTTCCAAACCAAAAGCTTGAAAGCTTACCTTTTCCAGTCAAAATAACGCACCAGATACCTGTAACAGCCGCCAGAATTCCAATAAGAGAATCCTTCCAATAGATTGATAGTCCCAGAATTACTGCCGTTGCCAGAACAATCCAGGCTACCTCCCACTTTTTCCAGCCAGCAAACTCTTTTCTAATTGCCTCTTTTACCTTTTCCATACCAAATCTCACTCCATTAAAACATGTAATAATTTCTGCCGATAACCGCAGAACATTGCTATTATAACAAATAACAATTCATATAGAAATAAAGTGGCATGGTATGCTTAGAAAAAGATTTTTAGCCAGCGAAAGTATTGATTTCCTTACAGAAAGGGCATTTTGCTTCGGAAACATCTACATTGATGCGAATTATCTTTTTACAGTGAGTGCATGCAACCTTCATAAACTGAATCTTACGAGCGCCACCTGTGACAGTCTCAAGTTCGCTGTCCAAGAGCACCTTTTTAGCCTCTAAACTCATGATTTTATCTCCCTTCTTAAATACTTTCCTCATAAAAACACTATTATTTAATTATACGAACCATAAATATTTATGGCAAATAAGCGCAGATATCCTTGTATCTGTGTTATTATGTCATTGTAAGTATTGATTGGTAGGAGGTTTCACATGTTTTTTCTTATAAAAAACGCCCTGGAGGAATGTAGTGCAGAACAGTGTCACGACGCGGCAGAGCCGTACGTAGCTGTACTTACTCCTGCGCAGTGGGCCGCCCAGAATGAAAATTTTGATATGGGTATAGACTTTGATCTTAGCAGTGAAGAAATATATACCACCAAGGCCGAGGTCAACTATGATTCCTTGACCGGAACATTTTATATACCGACTCAGTCCTCAAACACCTCTGAACCGCAAAAGTTTTCTTTTGTACTTGATGAAACCGGTATTGTCTTTATTGACGAAGGCGAAGAAGCTTTACGCCTTGTCAGGAGAATCCAGCATTATAAAAAGTGGAAAAAACCCTGTCTGGAACGCTTTATGTATGATTTTCTGGAATTGATCATTCATAACGATCTGAGAACTATGCAGAAGTATGAATTAGAGCTGGATAGTCTGGAAAAAGAGATCATGTCCAATGCAGAAACTGCTCATATGGAAAGAAACAATGATATCCGCGGTGATATAAGGGATCTTCGTATCCACTATGAACAGCTGCTTGATCTTGGACAGGAACTTGAAGAAAATGAAAATGGTTTCTTCAAAGAAGAAAACCTCAGATACTTCCATATGTTTTCCAGCAGAGTAGACAGACTGTATGATTCTGCCACACATTTAAGAGACTATACTATCCAGTTAAACGACTTGTATCAGTCACAGCTTGATGTAAGGCAGAACCGTATAATGACAGTTCTTACCGTGGTTACAACGATCTTCATGCCTCTTACACTCATCGTAGGCTGGTACGGAATGAACTTCAAATATATGCCTGAATTGGAATCCCGCTTAGGTTATCCCGTCGTTATCGTTCTGAGCATATTCATAGTAGTTGGAAGTCTGATATTCTTTAAGATCAAAAAAATATTATAACACTTGTTACTTATTAAAGAGGCATTGCTTTGCGATGCCTCAATCCCATTTTGGCCTCTGTCGCATGCTGTACGTAGATATCAGCATTTTCTAATATTCTCATTTTATCCTGATTTTCCACAGGCCTTATAACCTTGGCAGGATTGCCGTAAGCAATCATTCCGTCAGGAATAACCGTATTCTCTGTAACAAGTGCTCCTGCACCAACAATACAGTTATTTCCGATATGTGCACCATTCATTATGATCGCGCCCATTCCAACAAGCACGTTATCACCAACACTGCATCCATGAACAATAGCACTATGCCCGATAGTAACATTATTGCCAACAGTAAGTTGATATTCCTTATCAACATGAAGAACAGCAAGATCCTGGATATTAGTACGCTTTCCGATATGAATTTCCTTGGAGTCTCCTCTTACTACAGCGTTGTACCATATTCCGCTGTCACTTCCTATAGTAACATCGCCTATTACCTGAGCTCCCGGAGCAATAAATACACTTTTATCAATTTTTCTCATAACTATATATCCTTTCAATGAGCCAGGCCGTAAGGCCTGGCTCAGCATAAAATCATGAAATTCTCTCTCCAAGCCATCCCTTGATGTCAGATACTCCATTAAGCTTCCTGAATCCGTCTTCACCCGGTATTATCAGTGTTGGAGCCTGCATAATGTTATATTTCTCTACAAGCTCAGGATTCTCTTCTGCATCCAAAACGCGATAATTCACTCCGGCTTTATCCAGCATCATTCCGGCTATTTTACAGTTCGGACAAGTCTGCGTCTTAAAAAGCATGATTGCATCATCAACATTAAGCGCATTACTGCTGGAATCTTTATTGGACTTCTTAACTGCGGCTTCTACAAAGCTTGTTCCTTTTCCATTTCGCTTCAAAGTAGAATGGCCAATATCATAAACCTTCCTGTCCTTGTACTCCTGCGCCTTACCATCATTCCAGTTAGCTACCGGACGGTAATAGCCGGTAATTCGGCTGTAAACCTCTGTCTTATCTCCACAATGAGGGCAAATCGGCTGTTCTCCAACAAGATAACCATGATTCTTACATACTGAATATGTAGGAGACATTGTGTAATAAGGAAGCTTATAATTCTCTGCAATCTTGCGTACGAGACTTGCTGCGGCCTTCCAGTCAGGAAGCTTCTCCCCAAGAAAAGCATGGAAAACTGTTCCGGAAGTGTAAAGAGTCTGAAGCTCATCCTGAATATCAAGTGCAGAAAAAATATCCTCAGTATAACCTACCGGAAGATGCGATGAATTGGTGTAATAAGGTGTACCATTCATGTTAGCTGTAATGATATCCGGATACTCCTCTTTATCATGTTTGGCAAAACGATATGTAGTTGACTCTGCCGGAGTTGCCTCAAGGTTATAGAGGTCACCATATTTTTCCTGATAATCAGAGAGCCTGTCTCTCATATGCACCAGAACCTCCTTGGTGAAGTTCTGAGTACGTTCATCAGTCATATCTGCGCCTATCCATTTCGCATTAAGGCCAACCTCATTCATTCCGATAAGGCCAATTGTTGAGAAATGGTTAGCAAAGGTTCCAAGGTATCTCTTGGTATAAGGATAAAGGCCCTGTTCAAGAAGCTTAGTAATTACAGTTCTCTTGGTCTTAAGCGAGCGGGCTGCTATATCCATCAGATGATCCAGTCTCTTATAAAAATCAGCTTCATCCTTGGCAAGATAAGCAATTCTAGGCATGTTGATGGTTACAACACCTATAGAACCTGTTGACTCACCTGATCCAAAGAAACCGCCGGATTTCTTCCTGAGTTCTCTAAGGTCAAGACGAAGTCTGCAACACATAGAGCGAACATCGCTTGGCTCCATATCAGAATTGATATAATTGGAAAAATATGGAGTACCATATTTAGCAGTCATCTCAAACAAAAGCTTGTTGTTCTCGGTCTCACTCCAATCAAAATCATTTGTTATTGAATATGTGGGAATAGGATACTGAAATCCTCTTCCATTGGCATCTCCCTCGATCATTATTTCGATAAATGCCTTATTGACCATATCCATCTCGTGCTGGCATTCACCATAAGTGAAATCAAGCTCTTTGCCACCAACGATAGCATTAAGGTTCTTGAGGTCATTAGGTACTGTCCAGTCCAGAGTTATATTAGAAAATGGCGCCTGCGTTCCCCATCTGCTTGGTGTATTGACTCCATAAACAAAAGACTGAATACACTGTTTAACCTCAGCCTGAGACAAGTTATCAACCTTAACAAATGGCGCAAGGTATGTATCAAAAGAAGAAAACGCCTGAGCTCCCGCCCACTCATTCTGCATGATCCCAAGGAAATTAACCATCTGATTACAAAGAGTTGAGAGATGGCATGCAGGTGAAGATGTGATCTTACCAGGAACTCCACCAAGCCCTTCCTGTATCAGTTGTTTGAGGCTCCAGCCAGCGCAATAACCGCTGAGCATAGCAAGGTCATGAATATGAATAGCCGCACTTCTATGCGCTGAAGCTATTTCATCGTCATAAACCTCAGAAAGCCAGTAATTAGCTGTAATAGCACCGGAATTAGACAGGATCAGGCCTCCGATTGAATACGTAACTGTAGAGTTCTCTTTGACTCTCCAGTCATTTATCTTGAGGTAATCGTTAACAATATCCTTGTAATTAACAAGTGCAGAATTAACGTTACGGACCTTCTCTCGCTGTTTGCGGTACAGAATATAAGCCTTGGCAACATCAGTATATCCGGCCTCAGACAGCACCTTCTCAACGCTGTCCTGGATCTCCTCAACCGTGATCTTGCCGTCTGCAACCTTGCCCTCAAAATCTGATGCGACTCTGAGCGCAATAAGATCTATGACACTCGAATGATAATCCTTGTCAAGTGCTATAAAAGCCTTAGTTATAGCCGATGAAATCTTGGAAATGTTAAAATCTGCGATCTTGCCATCGCGTTTTACAACCTGATACATAAGAACCCCCTCTAGAAGAAAACCATAAGAAAATTTACTAGGATAAAAATAACATTAATTTATAATCGCGTCAACATATAGATATTGACTAAATGTCGACCACAACATATTGTGGTTTGTCTAAATTCCCCTCACTTCTGCATTTGGGACATACCGCCTCACTACTTCAATATATTTTTCTATAGTTTCACGGTTTGGAGCCTTCAAAGTGCAGTCAGGAACAGTGTTCCGCGCTACAAATTGCTGTAAAAAATATTTTTTTGCCCCCTTAATTAATTGTCCTATCGCCACAAAATCTTCCTTTTTGTGATATTGTTCCACTACTGTAGTCCTAAACTCATAATCCACCCTGTCTTCCATTAAAAGAGCTACAGTCTGCCTAATTTTATTAAAATCAAACATTGGATTATTACATCCATCAATGTCTTCGCCAAGTCCGGCCGTCATTGCATACTTTTCAGGCGAATTCTTGATATCCATTGCCACATAATCGACCAGTCCAAGGTCAATCAGCTCCTTAACCCTGTCTGGATGTGCGCCGTTAGTGTCAAGCTTAACCGTAAAGCCCATTTCCTTAATCTGCCTGGCAAAATTGGCAAGATCCGCCCTAAGGCAGGGCTCACCTCCTGTAATGCAAACGCCATCTAAAATGCCTTCTCTCTTTGACAGAAAAGAAAAGAATTCATCCTCATCCATTACCGGCTCGGCGCTTCCGTCAACAAGCTCATAATTATGGCAAAAAGGGCATCTGAAATCGCATCCACCTAAAAAAACAGTACATGCAACGAGTCCTGGATAATCCAACAATGTCATTTTCTGTAGTCCGTGAATTTTCATAGAAGCCCCCCAACAGATATTTAGAATCCCCGTACAATAATACCACGCCGGTACAATTTTGGTGCTATCATTATTGTTAGATATCCTGATTTTTTTGGGGTTAATTAATACTATTCTTTTTGGGGGATTCCATGATAATAACAGCACACAAAAACCGGACGCTTGCCTTAAGCCTTGCATGTTTATTATTTATTACATCCACTGGCTGTGGCAGTAGCGCAGAACAAAATGATACTCCTGTAACCATTTTTGAAGAAACTGATAATGCACTCTCTTCCGAAGCTACATCTTCTACGGATGCACTATCTTCAGGCGACTCGTCATCTATAGCAGGAGCATCTGCAGATATAGCTTCTGATGAGCCATTAGTCATACCCTATGGAACTTTGGAAGAAGCGGGAATACATCAGGAATGTATAGATCTCATAGAAAAAATAATAACATCCGATATTGAACAAGGCTTTACAAGCGCCCAGTTATCAATAATTCGTAGTGGCAAACTTGTATACGAAAATGCTTTTGGAAAAGTAAATTCATATAACCCGGACGGAACCAGAAAATCAGATTCTCCTGATGTCACAAAAGACACATTATATGATCTTGCTTCAGTCAGCAAAATGATAGGCGTTAACTATGCACTTCAAAAGCTTGTCACAGATGGTGAAATAAGTATAGATGAGAAAATCACTGATTTTCTCGGACAGGAATTTGTCGATAATACTATTTTCATAGATTATGAAGAAGGCTCTCACGAGCCGTTGGATACGATCAAACAATGGAAAAGTGAGCTGACTATAGCCCATCTTCTCCGTCATCAGGGAGGATTTCCGCCAAGTCCTAAATATCATAATCCAACGATCAATCCTGAGACTTTTGAGTATGACCCTGAGATAATTAATCCTCTCTTCTCTTCAACTTCTGCAGATAGTAGTGCCAAAAAAGCTACTATAGAAGCTTTTTGTAAAACGCCTCTTATGTTTGAGCCCGGTTCAAAGGTCATGTATTCAGACGTAGACTATATGCTACTGGGGCTTATAGTTGAATCCAAGACCGGAAAAGACCTGAATACTTATCTTCAGGATACCTTCTGCAAGCCAATGGGGCTTACCCATGTAACCTACAATCCTCTTGAAAATGGTTTTACTCGTGATGACTGCGCTGCCACTGAGCTTAACGGCAACACAAGAGATGGCTATATTACCTTTGACGGGATCAGAACAGATACTGTTCAGGGCCAGGTACACGATGAAATGGCTTATTACTGCATGGGCGGAATATCCGGACACGCCGGCGTTTTTGCCAATGCTACAGATCTTGCCATGCTCGGTACGCTGATGCTTGATGGAACCTACGGAGATATTCAGTTCTTTTCCCCTGAAGTTATAAACCAGTTCACAGCGCCCAAGTCTGATGATTACAAGAACTGGGGCCTTGGATGGTGGCGTCAGGGCGATATGCAGAGAACCAATTACTTTGGCACCAAATCTTCAACAACTACTTTTGGTCACCAGGGTTGGACGGGTACTCTTCTCATGATAGACCCGGAAAAAGAGCTGGTGATTGCCTACCTTACAAATAAAATAAACTCACCCGTTACAGATATTGAGGAAAATCCTAATAAATTTAACGGGAATTGGTATACCGCTGCTACTCTCGGATTTGTTCCTGAAATACTGTATACCGGCCTTGATAACAATGAAGACGTTCAAGATTCTCTCACAGAGTATCTTGAGAATCTTGTAAATAGCAGCGATGAAGCAGTTAAAAATACAATGCCCCAAGACCATCCGGCCAGATTGAATGCCTTGAGCAAACACAAAATACTTGATGAATATACCGGTAACAACTAAGTGTTTTCAGTTCAGACAAATGATGCTGCAAATATAATAATTACATGTATTTAAGCGCCTCGTCATCCGCAACCAGAGTAAAATCAGGATGAAGCTGAAGTATCGATGCAGGGACCTCAGGAGTTACTTCTCCTGTGAGTGCCTTCATCAGAACTTCCGCCTTTTTGGCCCCATCAACAACCATCAGGATCTTTCTGGCTTTCATGATAGTTCCGATTCCCATGGTAATGGCCTGTCTGGGCACCATTGAGGCGTCTTCAAAAAATCTTTTGTTTGCTTCTATAGTACTCTCAGATAGATCAACAATATGTGTCTTCCTGGTAAAACAGTTTCCCGGCTCATTAAATCCTATATGTCCGTTAGGGCCAAGACCCAGAAGCTGCATATCAATTCCTCCAAGGGCATCGATTGCTCTTTCATAGCTCAGGCATTCGCCTTCTATATCTTCATTAGTTCCCTCCGGAACATGGACATTATTTCTCTCAATATTTACTTTGGAAAAGAGATTTTCATTCATAAAATAGTGGTAACTTTGCGGATTATCCTCTGGCAAACCAACATACTCATCGAGATTAAAGGTCTTAACCCTTGAAAAATCAAGGTCGTCCTTTTTATACCATTCCACGAGCTGAGCATAGATTCCAAGGGGTGTCGATCCTGTAGCTAGCCCCAGCACACAATTGGGTTTGATTATAATTTGTGCCGATATGATATTTGCAGCTTTGCGACTCATATCATTGTAATCATGGGCTCTGTAAATCTTCATCATCTCTAATCTCCTGTAAATATAGGCGTAAACGGCCATATAGCCATCTACGCCTATCATGATCATTTAGTAATTTCAAAACCTCTAAGCTTAAGTTCCTCAGCGTAGATACATGACGCAAAATGTCCTGCTTCAAGCTCCTTGTACTCCGGAGTTATTTCTTTACACTTCTCATTGCAATATCTGCATCTTGTATGGAAATAGCATCCACTTGGCGGATTAGCAGGATTTGGTATTTCTCCTCTAAGCGGAATTCTCTCCTGCTGATAAGTAGGATCTGCAACAGGAACAGCGGACATAAGCGCTTCAGTATATGGATGCTTGGGCCTTGTAAATATCTGCTCCGTCTCACCGTATTCCACCATTTTGCCCAAATACATTACCCCGACCTTATCAGAGATATGTTCAACTACTGACAAATCATGTGAAATGAAGATATAAGTCAGCTTCATCTCCTTTTGAAGGTCTTTTAAAAGATTGATCACCTGCGCCTGAATTGATACGTCAAGAGCAGATACGGCCTCATCACAGACAATGATCTTGGGTTTAAGGACCAGCGCTCTTGCTATACCGATACGCTGTCTCTGGCCGCCTGAAAATGCATGTGGATATCTCATAAGATAAGCTGGATTAAGGCCTACCTTTTCTGCCATCTCCTTGGCAAGATTATCCATCTCACCTTTGGGCATCTTGGGATAATTGGCTTTAAGCGGTTCCTTGATAATATCAAGGACGGTCATTCTGGGATCAAGTGAAGAATAAGGATCCTGAAATATCATCTGTATTTCCTTTCGGATACCCTTCATCTTCTTTTTATCTACTTTTAGAAAATCAACTTCTTCTCCGGCTTCTGTCCTATAATAAACTTCTCCTTCTGATGCATCATACGCACGAACAATGCACCTTCCCAGGGTAGTTTTTCCGCATCCGGACTCTCCGACTATTCCGATTGTCTCTCCCTCTTTGACGGTAAAAGAAACATCGGTAACTGCCTTAACAGTGACATTTTTGGAGGTAAATCGCTTATGAAGATGCTTTACTTCAAGAATATTATCTTTTTCCACGCTTCTTACCTCCTTCCTCCGGCTGCATCTCAGCCTCCATGGCAAGTCTCTTTCCCACTTCCTGTCTGTGGGCCTGACACGCAGGATTACTACAATTAAAACATGCAATTTTATGTCCCGGCTCGATTTCCACAAGCTCAGGCTCTGCCTTGTCACATAAGCCCTCTATTCTGCAATCGCATCTGTCATAGAATCCGCACTGTTTTGGAAGGTTCATCGCAAGAGGAACAGTTCCTTCGATAGAAAACAGTCTCTCGTCTTTCCTTCCGCCAATCTTGTGCACAGAGCCAATAAGGCCTCTGGTGTACGGATGCTGCGGATTTGCATAGATAGTCTTAGCATCACCTGTTTCTACGATCCTTCCAAGGTACATAACAGCAACTCTGTCGCACATCTTGGCCACAACACCAAGGTCATGCGTGATAAAAAGAATTGCCATATTAAACTCTTTCTGGAGTTCTTTCATTAGTTCCAGAATCTGAGCCTGAATTGTTACATCAAGCGCTGTTGTTGGCTCATCGGCAATGAGAAGCTTGGGATTACAAACAAGGGCCATTGCAATAAGCGCTCTCTGGAGCATACCACCCGAAAACTCGTGAGGATACTGATTGTATCTCTTCTCTACATTAGCTATTCCAACTTTTCTCATTACATCCAGGGAAATCTCTTTGGCTTTCTTTTTATCCTTTGTAATATGCAAAAGAGTTGCTTCAGTTATCTGATTTCCTATGGTATACATTGGAGAAAAAGCCACCATTGGCTCCTGGAAGATCATAGAAATCTGCTTACCGCGCACATTTCGAATCTCTTTTCCCTTTGGATCCATTTTGAGGATATCTACCTCTGTATCGTCCTCGTTTCTAAAGAGAATCTCACCACGGGGAATGCACTTTCTCTCGTTGATTGCCAGAATTGACTTACAGGTAATTGATTTACCGCATCCTGATTCTCCAACAAGTCCCAGTGTCTCTCCACGCTTTATTTCAAAGTTTACACCTCTTACAGGAGTCAGCGTTCCTTCCATCATTTTAATATCTATATGAAGGTCCTTAACTTCCAAAATATTGTCTTTTTCCATATAAAGCTCCTAAAAAATTACTTGTAAGGATCTGCGGCATCTCTCATTCCATCACCAAGGAAGTTAAATGCCAAAACAGTGATTGTAACAAAGATGATCGGTATCAGCTTGTGGGGATTGGCTGCAACGTCAGTAACTGAACTTGCTTCCTGAAGAAGAACTCCCCAGCTTGTAGCAGGCGATTTAATACCAAGTCCAAGATATGACATTGAAGTCTCACCTACGATAGATCCCGGAATCCCAAGTGTAAGAGAAACAATAAGGTAGCTCATAAAGCCCGGTACAAGATGCTTCCAGATGATCTTCCATGTAGATACACCGGAAATCCTTGCTGCCATAACATAGTCCTCATTCTTAAGTGATAGGAACTTTCCTCGTACAACTCTGGCCATTCCTGTCCAGTTGATGAATGACAGGATTATTGTCATATAAAAATACATTTTTATTGTTGATACTCCGGCAGGAATAGCAGCTGATAAGGCCATCCAGAGCGGAATCTGCGGAACAGCTCCAATTACCTCGATAATTCTCTGGATTATCATGTCAAGGACTCCTCCGAAGTAACCCGAAACAGATCCTATTACTACTCCCAAAAAGAAACTGATGATAGCACTGGCAAATGGGATGGATAAAGAAATCCTCGCTCCCAGTAATACTCTGGAAAAAATATCTCTTCCAAGGGAATCTGCACCAAATAAGAATATCTTGGCTCCCGTTCCGCCCTTGGAACCTTCTCCGACACCAAACAAGTGAAGATCACAAGGGAAAAGACCTAAGACCTTATATTCAGTTCCATGAACAAAAAACTCTATCTTGTAATATTCAGATAAATCAGGTTCAAGGCTGACCTCAAAAGTTTTCTTGTTAATACTCTTTTCAAGCTTGTATACATGGGGACCTACGTGCTGATCCTCATATATTGTGTAGATTTTGGTCGGTGCGGAATTTCTATACAGACCATCAAACTCATCAAGCCCGTAAGGTGCGAGGAAATCTGCAAATAGCGCTGAAATGTACAGAACCGCCAAAATAATAAAAGAAACCTGCGCAAGCTTGTGCTTTCTAAGCTTTCTTGCCATCAAAGTCCACTGGGAGGCAAGATAATAATCTTCTTTAGATTTAAGTTTCTTAGCCATTATCTGCTACCTCCTGAGTAACGAATTCTAGGATCAAGAAATGCCAGCGCAATGTCAGAGAACAGCACACCAATAACAACAAGCACCGCCTGAACCATGACGATAGCGCCTGCAAGGTACATATCCTGTGACTGAAGTGCCTTATAAAGGACAGGTCCCTGAATCTGCATATTCAGAACCATAGCTGTTACAGTAGATCCTGAGAAAAGACTTGAAAGAACTCCGCCAAGTCCTGATACTGTAGGGTTGATAGCAGCTCTAAAACAATACTTCATAATGATCTTGCCCTCAGAAACGCCTTTTGCCCTTGCTGTAAGCGTATACTGTCTGGCTACCTCATCAAGCATCTGTGCACGCACTGAACGAATAATACCGCAAGTTCCACTGGTTCCGATGACAATGATAGGAATGATCATTCTCTTTAAGAAATCACCAAAATTATATAAATGAACGCCGTTTTTAAGCATCTCCTGAGAAAAAAGACCTACATTGGCATTTCCGGTCCATTTATAGGAGAGATACATCAGCACAATTGCCAAAATAAAGTTAGGTATTGCAGTTCCAAGGAAACCAATTATCGCAGATATATAGTCACCTACGGAATATTGGTGCGTACTGGCATAAACCGCTATAGGAATTGATACCAGATATTGGAAAATCATGATGATAGCTGTAACACCTATGGTAAGCCCCAGTCTGTCGTTGACAACGCTCCAGACGTCGCGTCCATAGGCAAAAGAATACTTCCAGTTATGATGTGAATGATACAGTCTGTAATAGGCTGTGTCAGAAGGTGTCCAAATGATATCCTTAACCCATTTGATATATTGCTGCCATACCGGCAAATCAAGTCCGTAGTCTTCTCTCATTGATGCTGCATAATCTGCATCAACCAGCTCTCCTTCTGTTGCAAGCGCCGCAATATGCGCAGAAACATAATCCCCCGGAGGAAGCTGTATTACAAAGAAAACCAGAATAGAAATGAGCAGAAGTGTTGGAATAAACCAGAGTACACGCTTAACAATGTACTGCACAAGGTCTCTTCTAAAGAACTCTTTTATGTTCTCAACAAAACTGTTTTTTGTTTTTTCCTCCATAGTGTGTAATACCCTTTCTAAAATAAAGACCTTCCCAAAATCTCTACTTTGAGATAAAAACCGGAGACGTGGAAACCCCCTCACGTCTCCGGAATTCTTATTCAATACATTATATAACCCTTGTTATTTATTATTCTGCCTTGAAGAGTACTTCATAGTGTGTCATGTTAGCATACTGATAGCAGTCAGCTGATACAAGATTGTCAGCATAGTTGTGGATCTTGGATGTTATAAGTTCAAAGTAACCTTCTGACTTGAGGTAAGCAATTGACCAGAGGTTATCTTTGTGGATCTTGTAGATTTCAGCCTGATACTCATCTCTTTCGGCTTCATCTGAACTAAGTCTCCACTTGTCATAGAGCTCTACCAGTTTAGCAAGATCGCCTGTTGGCTCAACTCCCTGCGCGCCCTTAGTTGCATAGTATGTACCATACTCACCGTACCACTCAGCAGCCTGTGCAATAGGAACAAATGGAGCTGCTCTATCCTTAAGTGAAGCGCCACCGATAGCTGTATGAGGTCCCATTACTGCAACCCAGTCATTGTTGTCGATCGCTTCATCAAATGCTGAAACTTCGAGGTTCTTGAGAGCACAGTTGATGCCGATTGCCTTGTAATACTGTTCAAATACCGGATAAGACTCATCTGCGCCACCATCATATGCAAGGAAAGTGAGCATAAGGTCTGAACCATCAGCGAATTTGTAGAAACCATCTGATCCCATCACAAGTCCGCATCCTTCGAGAAGGCTCTTAGCCTTGTCTACATCATACTCAGTCCACTTTGTCTCCCACTCAGGATCGTATCCAACGTTGCCTTCAGCAGGGCAGCACTGGCCAGGTTCAAGGAATCCGTCAGTAAGAAGCTCGGAAACCTGCTCTCTGTCAACGCCGATTGACATAGCCTCACGGAAATCGCTATTTGCGAAAAGATCTGCATAATTCTTATCAGGATTTGTATAGTTGAAGGTTACCTGATAGCTTCCCCAGCTTGTTGATCCCCACTCGCGAAGAGTAGCAGCATCTCCAAGATCTGACAGTGTAGCTGCAATATCCTTCATAGCTACTGCTATAACATCGATTTCGCCTGAACGGAACATAAGAAGATCCTGTCCGTCTTCAGAGGTCTGGTTAAAGTGAAGTGCATCTACATATGGAAGCTGATTTCCTTCAGCATCTACTTTCCAGAAGTATGGGTTACGGTCCATGATGCAAAGTGTATCATCCTTGGAGCTGTTGCCCGGAACAGTAGAAAGTACAAATGAGTTAAGTGTTGGAATACCTGCAACATTCCAGAAGTTATAGGAAACTGATTTACCCAGATCCTTAACAGTTGCTGCGTCAATATTCTTCTTCTGAGCATTAGCAAGAACCTCTTCCTCAGAAAGTCCTGTTGACTGCCAGTACTCATTCTCTACATAAGGATAATCCTCAGAATCAGGAATGAGATCCTTTAAGTAATGAGCAGGAGCCCAGCACCATTTGAAATCACCATTCTCAATGAAATCTGCAGGATATTTAGGATTAACGAATGTCCATGTAACTGTATAGTCGTCAACCTTCTTAAGTGTTGCCCATGCCTCTTCTCCGTCAACTTCCTCTTTAAGAGCTACCCAGCTCTTCTTGCTATCGAAGTTTGTAAGATGGCACATGTAATACCAGAAAGTAATATCATCTGCTGTAAATGGCTCACCATCTGACCACTTCATGCCTTCTCTGAGGTTGAATGTCCAGACTGTATAGTCATCATTGTGTTCAAATGATTTGATAACATTTGGATAATAGGAACCATCTGTGTTGTATCTGATGATAGATTCAAGAGATGGTCTTGAAAGTCCCCAGCTTCCGCCTGCAGGCCCAAGATTGATAACCCCACCATATGTACCAATCTCAAGTGAAGCTCCTGTAGCATCAACAGTTTCAACAAAAACATTATCTGCATCCGGAATTCTTTCTTCCACCGCAGGAAGCTTGCCTGCTGAAACCTGATCTGCAAGCATTGGTGCCTCAGCAAATCCCTCAACCTTAACTTCCTCTGTGTTTGAAGCTATGTCGCCAGTCTGAGCTGTGTCAGCTGTCTGCTCAGTAGCTTCTGTAGCAGCAGGTTCAGAAGATGTTCCGGATGGAGTAGCTGCCCCACCGCAACCTGCAAGCATCGTCATAGAGGTTGCTGCAGCAAGCACCAGTGATACTGCCTTAGAGTTAATTTTCCTTCTCATATTTCCTCCTTTTGTCGCATTTGCTATACCTTACGATATTTTTATTTTATCAAACCACCATTCCATGAAATAGCTGATTTTTTTGCTTATTTGCAAAAAACATTGCATTTTTTGTCATTTAGAAAACTGGCTTCTCATGTTTCTTATGGTGATGGTATGATCAAAACCTGTATAATCAGTAAAATACACTGTTGATGATCCCGAATTAGTCAGCTCAGAATCCTCTTTTCCCTCCATAAATCTGTGTGTTCCAAAGGCAGGGCCTACAATCAGCATATCTTTGCCATTAGACAGTTCAACATGATCATCCTTGGCAATTATGGTTTCGTTCCCTTTAAGAGTTGTTGCCAGATGTCCATTTTCCATAAAACTTGCCCCGGTCAAAGACATTTCTATTCGCCATGGTGCCCCATTCACACCACTTGTCTTTACTCTCACATCAATTCCGTCTTTATCAGAGCTTTCTTTTACCCAAACATCGATGTCCATGTCAGGGCCCATTTTCTTGTCCCTGGAAGCGTTGTCCATCTGCCACCAGTCATTTGTCTCAGGAATCTTATCCTCGCTCCATGGCAGATAATACCATCCATGCATAGTCTGATGAAGGTGAAGGCCATCAGCTGTTTCTTCCATAGTCTCGGACTTAAAAGCCCTATGCTCACAAAAGCTTCCAGCCACCTTCATTTCCAATTTGATAGTACCATTGTGGAAATACAGGAAATTGGACTTTCCATTCATGACAGTGTATGTGTATCGACCGGTTTTATTCCTTGATATGCCGGAATTTTTGTAGAATACGCTGTAATCCGGATTCTTATATAATCCAAAATGCTCAATGTTCCTCCACTCCGGATACCACATAAAGTAAATCAGACAATCAGGTCCATGAAGGTTATGGCGCTTACAGATGTCAATTATTGAATTAGCCATCTCATAAAACTCAGTGATGCCGTGCCTCTGTGCCATTAGCATGTACTCGGTATAGTAATCCGTTGGATACATGAGCCTGTCTTTATCAAAGCGGGTAGAATTAGCTGTAAATACTGAATCATCTGGCTCCCAATAATGAAGCATCATACGAAGATTTCTGATCACATATTCTTCGTAGGATGCATCACCTGTTGCTTCTGCCAGAGTTATCATTGCATCGTTGTTTACCCTGTTATAATTACCCGCAGATTTCTCAGCATACTCACCGTCTTCATTGCAATCTATTCCCTCGGCAAGGTATTTCTCAGCGCATTTCTTCATTTCTTCATCGCCGTAGATCTTGTAACATTCCATAAGTGTTGATGCAATCGCCCATCTGTGATTAGGTGTATGAAAACCACCTGTTATTATTCCCTTGGCAGCTTTCCCTATGATTCCATCAATAATCCTAAAGATTTCTTCCTCTCCCGGATTTCTCTTTTCTCCTCTGATATCCCTCATGTAAAAGAAAAATGGCATCAGCTTCTTGATACAAAATGCTGTGTCAGGCGCTGAACTGAAATTGCAGGTTACATAATCAAAAAGCCCGCTTTCAAGCTGCATTTTCTCTGTAAAATGCAGTCCCGCAAGTATTCTCTCAAAGAGTCTCTCATCTCCATAAAGCTCACTGTCTCTGTTGCAGAAAAGAGCTATCATGGAAGCTGTTCTGTAAATGGTGAACTTGGCATCAAGGATATGATTATCATCCAGAAATGCTCCATAATTCTCGCTTTCCACATCCATGATCTGTCTGCACATGGATTCATAAACCAGTTCTTCTGTATCCTTTAGAATAAATTCATAGTGCTTTTCCATAACAATCCTTCCTCACATCTTGTATATAAGTGCAGCTCCGATTATACCGATATCGCCACTGTCTGAAATTCCCTTAGACAACATTATCTCTGTATTCTTGCTGCTATTTCGCGAATATATACCCTTAGAAACCAGGTCTTTTAGCTTATCAAGGTACAAATCCGCCGCCTTGGTGATCCCTCCGCTAAGTGTCAGCACATCCGGTTGGAATATGTTGATGATATTGATAATGCCCTCCGACAGGTAGAACAAGTACTCATCCAAAACTTTTTTTGCGACCTTATCTCCTTTTCTTACAGCATCAAAGAATATTTCTCCGTCAAGTTCTTCTCTTTTGGACACTTTGCCAAGCAGGCTCTTTTTACCTGAGGATGATCTGGAAGCTTCCCAGGCAAGATTCATAAGTCCCTCAACAGAAGCATAATCCTCAAAGCATCCCTTTCTCCCGCAGTTACAGTCAACACCGTCAAAGTTAATTGTCATATGGCCAAACTCAGCAGCTGCATAATTACAGCCCCTAAGGACACGGCCGTTTATGATAACTCCGCCGCCAATCCCTGTGCCAATCGTCATCATGACAAAGTTCTTGGCATTGTAATCACCTGTTATGTATTCTCCGATAGCTGCAGCGTTGGCATCATTATCAAAATAAACTTTATCTGCAAGTTCTTCTCCAAGCGCCTTTTTAAGCTCTGTCAAAAAAGGCACATCCTCAAAGCCCAAATTGTTGGCATATAGCACTTTCCCAGACTCCGGATCAAGAGTTCCCGGAACTCCGACGCCTATGGCAGTGACCATATCTGCCTTGACCATGGCTGACTTCATAAGATCTTTGACCAGTCCTGCAATAGCCTGTATCATCTCTGATGGCGTACTGACATTTCTGGTCTTAATTGTTTTCTTTTTGACTATTTTGTAGGATTCATCTACAATCCCCGCTGCTATATTTGTTCCGCCTATATCAATGCCTATTCTGAACATTTTCTACCTCAAATCTTATGAATTTCTAACAAAAACAGCATCGCCAGCGCCTGTCCGTAAGGCATAGGCTTAATTTCTATTTCCTTATAAAAGTCTTTGGACACTCTTCCCATTGGTGTTCCATAGGAAACCTGATTCACTGTTCCATCCGGATCAATAAGCCCCAGCATGGGCTTAAGAGCTTTAATTCCAACTTCCCTGAACTTCTCATCAATTATTCCCATCCGGACAGCCTTTAGAATTCCATAGGCAAATCCGCAGGTTGCACTTGCTTCAAGATAGGATGTTTCGTCATCTACAAGTGTATGCCACATTCCGCCTTCATCCTGATATTTCTCCAAGGCCTTCACCTGCTGCAGAAAAGCTTCCACAAGGAACTTTCTATCAGCCCCGGTTACATTTGCTATATCCAGATATTCAGGAATTGCAATGGTAAACCAACAGTTTCCTCTTCCCCAAAGTGCCCTCGCGAAATTATGATGTCCTTCAAATGTCCAACCATGATATAAAAGGCCTGTCTCATGATCCACAAGATATTTGATGTGGAGAAGGAACTGATACCTGGCTTCCTCTCTATATTCATCGTTATCCTCTATTTCTCCCATAAGCGCCAGAAACATCACAGTCATGAAAAGAGTATCATCCCACAACTCTCCGGTATTCTCACTATCAGAAGTCCTGTGCTGAATGCCATCTTCTTCAGTTCTGGCAAAATCATGCATAATAGCCTCTGCCCACTCATGGCAAACTTTTTTATATTCTGTTTTCCCTGTGTCCTTTAGGAGAAAAGCCAGTGTCAAAAGAGGAGCACAGGTATTAACGTTCTTGGCAGGAAGCCCCAAAGATATTTCTTTATCATAAAAACTATGCAGAAAGTCAACGTAATCATTTCTTCCAAGCTCATGTGCCATCTGATAAAGACCATATAAGCCAACACCCTGCGTCCACTCCCAATGCTGATATCTGGAGACATCATCACCTGCAAGGTTTTTGGTCTTCATATTTTCCAGAAACTGCTCATCATCTTCAAACAAAAACTTCTGAAAGCTTTGAGCCAAAATCTCGAGCTTTGCCATGATTTCTTTATTATCCGCTACCATTTGCTACCTCTTTCTATTTCATTTATACTAATCATATGCTTATAAACGATAATATTTATTACGAAGACAATCACTACATAATCATCAATAACATCCCAAATAACATCTATTACTATTTCGATTATGACAAGAGGGATGCATCGGTTAATATGGAATTCCAGCATCTGCATCCATATTACGAGATCATGTTTTTACTTGCGCCCAACGCAACTCACCTTATTGAGGGTGTTCCCTACAATATTCACATGGGTGATTTCGTGTTGCTGGCGCCTTCTGTTATGCACAAATCCGTTTATTACAAGGGCGATCCCAGCAGACGTCTCATTATCGATTTCATGTATCCCTTAGATAAGCCTGAAAGCTGTGATGCCTACAAAGAGATTCTGTCTCCCTTTCATGCCGATAACCCCGTATACAGATTTGGTTTTCAGGATCAGCAGAAGCTTATCGATATCCTGAACAACCTGTTTATTTTTTCCAAAGAGCATAAATACTACGGCAATCCCGCTGATGAATTCTATATTCACAACAAATTTCAAGAATTCCTGTATTGCCTGTATGAACTAAGGGACAAGAATACATATACCAATACCCAGAGCTATAATTCAATCGAACAGAAGATATATGAGGTTTCTTCATATATTCACACTCACTATGAAGAGGATATCTCCCTTGACTCTCTCTCTGAGCAGTTCTTCATCAGTACCAGCTATTTATCAAGAGAGTTTAAGCAGGTTACAGGTTTTAATCTGTCCAATTACATACAGCTGACCAGGATCAAAAACGCTCAGTATCAGCTTGTATCCAGTAACAAGAAGATTTCTGTAATAGCTCAGGAATGCGGTTTTTCCTCTTTTTCCCAGTTCAACAGGATCTTTAACAAGATCTCCGGAACATCACCAAGAGAATATCGCCAGAATGCCGTTATCGGTTGATGATCACAGGATTTGTAATTGCAAGGTTTGTGCAATCATCCCTGGCAATAAAATATAAGTATTTTCCATCAGGAATGGCTTCTTCCAGTTCCATGCTATAGTCGTAGAAGCCATCCTTTTTTTCTGCACAAAGTTCTATTTCCTTATAAACACCATTTTCCGTGCTAAGTTCAAGCGTCTTAAGGGGACGGTTAGCCAGAAGTTTAATTTCGACCGTCAGTTTATCAATTCTCTTTTTACCCTCAGTAAGTCTTACATTATGGCCCGGAATCTTTCCGTTAACCTTAGTCAAAAGAATTGGTCCATTAGTCAAAAAACTCCTGCCCAGGCGCAGTCTGTTCATGATATATTCAGGATTATGAGTATTCTCCCTTGGCTCTGTAACATCAAAGTTAATATAGGTTCTGACACAGCCGCTTGAAAGGCATGTCTCCGCCCACTTTTCCAGAATTGGAAGAAGTTTTTCTCCTATCTCGAGCATTACCCCTGTTTCATCTGAATACTCTCTGGAAAGCTCCTGTTCATTTGCCCTGATGGCATCCATCGTATCCATGACTTCATCGAACAGAACATGGTAATCATCCGCGCAAATATTATGGGTATCGCTTCCGGTAGTTGCAGGAAGAAAAAGCCCCCTTTGCATGCAGCGATTCCACAGATTCATTGCAGCATCATTGGTAGAGCCTGCCATCATCGGGTTTGATCCGTTCCAGATTTCCATAGTCTCAAAAATATCAAGCATATCCTCAAAATCAGGATTCCATGATATTGATCTTTGCAGATCTCTAGGATGATTAATTTGCGCAAGGCCGCCATTTTCTTTTATTTCATCAGTAATCCTGACAAATTCATTTCTCAGATACTTATCAGTTCTATTTCTGTCATCCGGAATGGCATAAATTACATCTACAGGCACTCCCATCGCCATAACATGCCCATTAGATGTAGATATCTCTTTGGAAATGATTGGAATAAAGTTATCTCTTTTATTTGCCTTCCATGCAGAATGGCTCAGAATAATATGGTGATCTGAAAGAGCTCCATAGCTAAGTCCCGAAGCCATCATAGAATTGGCTACCTGTTCGGGAGTTTCAACAACGTCATCATCTCCGCCAAATACAGGACTTGAATAAACACAGTGATGATGAAGTTCACCTGAAATCCACCCCTCGCTTTCGAGATTAACAAAGCGGTTCAGATCATAGGTTTTTCTGGAAAATACCCCTTCTGTTATTTCAATATCATCTGTTATTATTTCGTATTCACTTCCCTTTGACACTTCAATTACATATCTTCCAACCGGAAGTTTTCTGGATAAACACCCATCAAACCCTGTCATATCGCGGATCATCGTAATCTTTCCATTTACTCTGTCAAAGGTGGCTGGTTCTTCTTCCTGAAGTAGTTTAAAAAACTTAACCTGAGCAGGCGTCCCCACGCCGCTAGTCCTGGTTTCTACAAAAACATTTCCAAGTGGAACATCAGGACTAATTATTCCATTATGATGAAATCTGTTCCTGTCATTTCCCGCAGGATAATCAACTTCATTAGTCCTCTTTGCTGCCTTGTCCACGTATTTATCATTTACCAGCCTGACATATTTATAGAGCCTGTCAGCATCCATCGAATCGGCAGTCTTATTTGTAATGCCTTCTTCCCTATATATTCCCTGCAAAAGACCTATCGCAATACTCAAAAATTTAGTTTCTTTACTCATAATCTGCTCCTATAAGAAATCGCTGACATATTTTATACCGGCGATTCTTCAATAAAAAAAAGAATGCATGACATAGTTAATTCCCTATATCATACATTCTATTTTTTTATTCGTGCATTATCTACGCGGTTTTTATGTCAAATTTTCAAAAAGATTGCATTTTTTGCGATAAAGCTTTTACACGCCTTTTTACAAAGATATGCGTATAGTCTTAATCTCAAAGGGCTTAAATTCCATGGAAATAAGTCTTTTTGTCAAATCATAGCTTATCATCTCTGCGCTAATCTTATTTTCCATAAGGTCACATTCATAAACATCCTTAACAGGCTTATCAAGACCTTTTAATAGTCCAGCTGATACCTTATGTTCCTGTCCAAAGCCCTCATACAGTCTAATGACAATATCCTCTGAGTCTTCCGCCTGTTTAACCGAGCTTATGTACACGCCCTTTTCACCCTTTAGATCGATCACAGAATTCATCATGCTCTCATAAGCTCTGCCTGCACTTCCTGCAGAAATATCATGAGATAATAACATGTGCGAATCAAGATTAAGCCTTGTAGCCTCTTCAATAACATATCCTTCTCTGTAATCCCCTTTATGAGGCAAAAGAGAATATGTAAACTCATGTATTCCCTGATCAGCATTAGGATTTGGATAAATACCGGATTTAATAAGCGTCAGACGCATCAGCTTTTCTTTGGCGTCATATCCGTATTTGCAATCATTTAAAACAGCAACTCCATATCCGGATCTTTCATCTGAAATATCCATCCATCTGTGAGTACAACATTCAAATTTGGCCTTATCCCAACTGGTATCCCTGGTCAGATTCCTTCTGATATTGCCAAACTGGATCTCACATGTAATCTCCTTGGAGATTACATCTACCGGAAAAGCTGCCTTTAACAGTATCTGGTGCTCATGCCAGTCGGCTGTGGTGCGAAAATCTATTCGCCTTGAATCATTTTTGATCACAATGCTCTGACATATCTGTGAATCTCTAAAGGTCCTCTTTATATCTACATGAACCTCTACGAATTCAGCACTAGTGTCTTCACTCCAATTTGCAATATCAATCTCGGATGTGGTTCCATCAGTCAGATAACCGCAAATCTTCATTTCCTCAATATCAGTGATATCCCAGCTTATCTTCTCGAAGTCAGCATCAATATTCCAGGCATCATACTCCTTAGGTTCATCCTTAAATGCTATCAGCCTGTTGAGCGGACTCTGCCCCATATCACGAACTTCTCTTCCTGCCTCCTTATCCACAAGACTTACTATTTCTCCGTTCTTATCAAAGGAAATAGTATAAAATACTGTCTCTATCACAGCTATATCCTGCTTTTTGGTCACGAGAATCATCTGTGGATCTGGCGCTTGTTCTTTAACTGATCTGCTTGGCAAAAGGCCTGTCTTTTTCCGCATAGATGCTTCGCTAAGTTTATCAGACGCCGAATTTATCAATTCTGTAACAATATCAATCGCTTTTTTATAATTCTCTTCAGAAGTAATATACACTTCCTCAATAGACGATCCCGGAAGAATATCATGGAACTGATTTAGCATGAGGATCTTCCACGCCTCATACAGTTCTTTTTGGGGATAAGAAAGGCCTGTATAGATATGTGCCAGAACACTTAAAGTCTCAGCTTCCTGAAGTAATATCTCAAGCCTTCTGTTATATTTCTTGTTTTTACCAATAGAAGTATATGTACCTCTGTGAAATTCCAGATACAGCTCATCATCCCACACAGGAACATCATTTGATCTTCTGACTTTATCAAGAAGTCCATCCATAAACGCAGAGACTGACTTCTGAACAGTTTTAGGGCACCCCGGGATTCCCCTACGAAGCCTTCTGTCAGTTTCCAGCATCTCCCAGGTAGGTCCGCCGCCTCCATCTCCAAATCCATAGCAGGTAAGGGTCTCATTGGTAATACTCTTTTCCCTGAAGGCCCTCCATGTACCCATTACCTGGCTCGCGTCCTGCCTTCCATTATAGGTGTAATTCAGGATTCCTCCGTCTTTCATGGCCTTATCTGCCAATGGAAGATCACATGTAGTAACAATATATACTGGAATAAAGCTTCCATCTATCCCTTTCCACATAAAAAGATCATGTGGCAATCTGTTAGTATCATTCCAGGCAAGCTTGGTTGTCACAAAGGCTCTTACCCCACTTTTTTGAAGTATTTGTGGCATTGCCTTGCTATATCCAAAAACATCGGGAAGCCAGAGAATATCGCTGTCTACGCCAAACATCTCTTTGAAATATCTTTTTCCATAGAGTATTTGTCTGACAAGGCTCTCTCCACTTGTAAGATTACAGTCAGCTTCCAGCCACATTGCGCCCTCAGGCTCAAATCTTCCCTCTTTTACCCTTGCAAGGATCTCTTCAAAAAGCTCCGGTTCGTCTTCCCTTACAAACTCGTATGTCTGAGGAGAACTGGCCATAAAAAGATATTCCGGATACCGCTTCATAAGCTCCATAACTGTGGAATAGCTTCGGATTGCCTTTTCTCTTGTCTGTCGAACCGGCCATTTCCATGCCACATCAATATGCGTGTGACCGACACTCGCAACTGTTGCATCAGCAGTTCTAATGCCATAGAGATTATCAGCCAAAAAAGCAGATGTCTCCTCCAGAAGCTCTTTTGAAAAGTTACCTCTTGTATCCGATTCGCCTTCTTGCTGCAATATATCACAGGCTTTATCAAGAATAGTCAGGATATATTCCGCATTATCACTATCTACAGGTTCTGCCGAACTTAGTGCTGTCTTGTTGCTTAAAAGATCAATTACCGTTTTTCTGGAATCAAGCCCCAGCATGGCTTTGACGCCATCAAAAGGAACAATCATGTCAAAATAAGCCGCCTTGGCTGCTTCGTCGCAGGCTCCCAGCTCCATTCTCAGATAATTGCCATTTACGGAGAGATTGGAATATGCATAGATTGCGATATCTACAGTCCTGTCTGTCCTTTTTTTCCAATCCTCTGCCTTGTAAATACTGATGCTGTTGTGATTCATATCCATTCCGCTTCGCCTGGAACCGTTTATATACACCAGCATCTGCGGATTATCAGTATTCCAAATATCCTCCGCTCCGGTTGACAGAAAAAAGAAGACCTCTTTTCCACTAAACTTTTCCGGAACTATAACAGTTACTCTAAAAAGTTCATGTCCATCAGGTTCTCCCCATACAGAGCCTGCCTCAAAATCATCCCAGTCTGTGCAATCCTTTAAAAGCTCATTCCTATGGCCATATGGAACTTTTTTGCATTTAATACCATCAGATGTCATCACTTCCGTAATGTCCACCTTACCTGAGAAAATCTGATCCTTGATTCTTTCTATGCAATCATCAATCCTTGTAAACCTGTCCTCCATAATCAACCCCCAATTTATCGAGCTCTGCCTTTATGAATCCGGGAATCATTTCTTGTAGATCCTGTAACCTGACATAATCTCCATCAGAAATGTCATATCTGACAAATTCCATGGACGGGACAAAACTGTAATTTGCTTTGATGTATTCCGCAATCCTACGGTTATCCTCGTCAGAAATCTTTATTCCCTCAAGATATCTCTCAGGGGCATCAAGGCCGTTTATTCCTGAGAGTCTGTCGCAGGCAGTAAATAGTTCAGGATATATCCACATCAATTCGGGAGAAGCAAGCATTGCATGCTTTCCCGGCTGTGAATACATCACAACATGAGACTTATTCTCAATTTCTGCGCGTGCAACAGCTCTTTTGCTATCAAAAGAGCTGTTGTCTTTCCTGTAAGCGCATAGAAATCTGCCATGATAGCTTCCTTCAGCACCGACTACTGCTCCATTTTTATCTACATAGATCCAAATGTGCTCAAGATCATATAAATGCTGAATATCATAATCGAGGTAGTAGACGTATTCCAGTACTCTAGCTGCCTTTGGATAATTGCCAAAATCAAATGCTCTGTTAAAAGAACTGCTGCGAGCCCCATCCTCACTGTACTCGGTAAATCCGATCTTTTTAAGCCTGAATGGCTCTTTTTTATCCATATATATGATCGGTTCGTATTTAACAATATCCTGCTCCATCTGATCACCTCAAAAACTTTCAGAATAATGATCACGAAAGCTGGATCTTAAAGCAAAGCGGCATATCTGATTTAAAAGCTTCATTTGCTTTAATGATCATTTCATCAGAATTTCTCTCATAGCTAAGCTCTTGTCCTGTAGACAAAAGAGATACTCTGTCTATTAAAAGTCCTCTTATTGTTTCCATTTTAAGAGCTTTAATTCTGACATCCTGCATCGCAGGGCGCATCCAGAACGCATATATGCAGCCTTCTTTATAAGTAAATCTAAAATCGGAAGGAGTATACAAAACTTCCGCCCCATCATTGAAGGTTCCGCTTGCTACAACTGTATCGCCTTCCTTATACTGTTTCCAATAGCTTGATCCATAAATGCCTTCCCCATTTTCTAAGAGCCATGCTCCGATATCAGAAAGAGCCTTTTCATCCTCTGCAGTAAAGGTTCCATCTGCTTTTGGTCCAAGATTTAGGAGAAAATTACCATTTTTGCTGACTGCATCAATAAGATCGCATACAAGCTTGTATCCACCCTTATACTCATTATCCTGTACATAGCACCAGGATCTGTTTCCAATAGCAGTATCTGTCTGCCAATATCTCGGTGAAATCTCCGAAAGAGCCCCTCTTTCCATGTCAAAAGTAGCTACATCGGGTGGAAACGCGTTATGCTTATAGCATATAGTTACTTCTTTTCCCCATTCCCTGGCACGATTGTAGTAATATGCACAGAGTTTCTTGAGATATGGTTTAAAAGCTTTATTCTGTATCCACCAGTCAAAATAAAGCATTGCAGGTCTATATTTGTCGATTATCTCTGCCGTACGAACGATCCAGTCCTCAAGCCAGTCCTGATCAGGTCCCTTTGAATCCGGATTTTCCGTGCTCTCAGTAAACTGTTCGTTCTGCCACTCCGGACACAGTACCGCAGGGCCATAAAAGTCGCGATAATCATCATCATTTACATCACTGTCAAATTCTCTTCCAAGGTTCATAAAGAAATAGTGCTCAGCTCTGTGAGAAGATCCGCAGAAAGTCAGTCCCTGTCTGCCACACTCTTCTTTAAGCTCTCCTACGATATTTCTCTTAGGCCCCATATTGGCTGCATTCCACTTATTAAACTCCGTATCATACATCGCAAAGCCGTCATGATGCTCCATTACCGGAACAACATACTTTGCGCCTGCTTTTTTAAATGTTTCAATCCATCTGTGGGCATCAAAATTCTCAGCTTTGAACATAGGAATAAAATCCTTGTATCCAAACTTATTCTGAGGTCCATAGGTCTCTATATGATGCTTGTACTCTCTTTCTGCCCGGTTATACATATTTCTGGAATACCACTCATTTCCAAAGGCAGGAACACTGTAAACTCCATAATGAATGAATATTCCAAATTTGGCCTCTTTAAACCACTTTGGCGTCTCGTGTCTGGATAACGATCCCCAATCTTCTTTGTAAAAACCATCTTCATTAACCTTGGCAATTTCCTTTAAATACTCTTCTCTTGTCATTTTTCCACCCTTTACTAAATTGCTATCCTTTCCCCCGCAGAATTAGCTATTATTCTGCAATATACTCTTTATTATACAATGCTCAACCTCCCATTAGTACGCAAATTTTGCGCATCTTGGGCGAGAATATATGACTTTTTGCGGACAATAGAAGAAAAACCCGCTACCGAAAAATCTCTCGATAGCGGGTTTTATTTATGCTATATAACTTATATAATTATTTCTCTGTAGCAACTGTTACTTCAGCACCTGTAATATTAACGTTCTTATTTACCTTGGCATCGTATGTATTAGCCTTCATGATCTCAGCAAAATCAACACCTGTTGCTTCACTCATAGTATCAAATACCTGCTTCATAACTACAGGCATATTACCTGATATTCTGGAAGCGCCGCTTTCTGCACCATCACCGGTCTCATAAATATTGATCTTATCAATCTGAGAAAGAGGTTTAGCTATCTCAGCAGCAATCTGAGGCATTACCTTGATCATCATCTCTGCCATAGCAGCTCCGTTATACTTCTTATAAGCTTCTGCTTTCTTCTCCATAGCCTCAGCTTCAGCAAGACCTTTTGCCTTGATAGCTTCAGCTTCTGCACGACCTTTTGCTGCTATACCGGCTGCCTCTGCATCATATTTAGCCTTTATACCTGCAGCTTCCTGCTCTGCAGCAAACTTCTGAGCTTCAGCCTGTGCTTTTCTTGCATCAGCTTCTCTTTCCTGCTCGTACTTGGCAGCTTCAGCCTTCTTCTGGCGCTGAATAAGCTCAGCCTCAGCCTTTTTCTCAGCCTGGTACTTATCAGCATCAGCTTTTTTCTCGATTTCAGCAGCTAGTTCCTGCTGTTTAACAATAACTTCTTTCTGCTTGAGTTCTGCTTCGCGCTCAGCTTTAGCAATCTGAGCATTTACTGTAGCAGTCTCGATAGATTTCTGCTGTTCCTGCTGCTGAATAGCGTAAGCTGCATCGGCTACAGCGTTAGCTGTATCAGCCTGCTGCTTGAGTTCTGCCTGCTTAATAGCAAGAGCATTATTCTTTTCAGCAATTTCTGTCTGTGCAAGTACCCTTGCATCATTAGCTGCCTTATCGGCCTCTGCTTTGGCAATTGCAACGTCTCTGTCTGCCTGTGCCTTAGCAATAGCTGCATCTTTTTTGATCTTAGCTGTGTTATCCATACCAAGATCACTGATAAGGCCATTTTCATCAGTAACATTCTGAATATTACATGAAAGAATCTCGATACCGAGCTTATTCATATCTCTTGAAGCTTTCTCCATAACCTGATCTGAGAAGCTATCTCTGTCGGTATTGATTGTCTTAAGGGCAAGTGTACCGATGATCTCACGCATGTTACCCTGTAAAGAATCCTGTAAATCCTCTGTAATCTGCTGAGGATCCTTGTTAAGGAAGTTCTTGGCTGCAAGCTGTATTGCTTCAGCGCTGGTACCAATCCTTACCTTGGCAACTGCATCAACATTTACATTGATGAAATCATTTGTGGGAACTGACTGTTCTGTCTTGATATCTACAGTCATCTGTCCAAGATAAAGTTTATCGACTCTCTCAAAAAACGGAATCTTAACACCTGCGCGTCCAATTAGTATTCTTGGGTTTTTCCTCATACCTGAAATGATATAAGCTCTATCCGGTGGCGCTTTAACATACCCCGCAACAATGATCATAATAACTATTAAAATGATCGCAAAAATTGGGATTAACTGGTAACTCATACTTTCCTCTCTTTCTTTGGGCTCTGCCCAAGCAAATGTGTTATACACATTGATCTTGAGAAAATATTATCAAACCCAGCAACCACCTGCAATATCTCGATTAACCGTTTACAAATGCATATTTCGCGGTTTTGGCAAATAAATATCACGACGTTATTTGCTTAATGTACTTATATTTGTTACCATAGAACTATCAATATTATCGCAAAAAGTGAGGTTAATATGATATCAAAAGAAATCCTGATAGAAGCATTTGGATATTTGGGATCAGCACTGGTGCTTGTTTCTTTCCTTATGGCATCTGTCTTCAAGCTTCGCGTGGTTAACACGATTGGAAGCGTTATTTTCACAATTTATGCATTCATTATCCATTCATATCCTACAGCGATCATGAATGCCTGCCTCGTATGTATTAACATCTATTATCTTGTCAAGATGAGCAATACAACCAAGAGCTACGATCTTGTCAAGGCTGATTGCCATGACTCTCTCCTGAAATATACTGTAGACAAATATAGAGAGGATATACTAAAGCTCTTCCCCGGAATCAGTATGGATTTTTCCAATGCTAATACCAGTTATATCGTATGTCACGATGGCAAACCTGTAGGAATACTGATTGGTCATGAGCTTAATGGTGTGATCGAGGTATTACTTGACTATACCATTCCTGAGTATAGAGATTTTTCTATAGGAGAATTCCTGTTCACCAAGTTGCCAGAAGATGGAGTCAAGTCCCTCACCTATCGTGGTTCTGATGAACACAACAAGCCTTACCTTAACAAAACAGGTTTCGTAAATAAGGGCGGTTACTACGAAAAGACTTTCTGAGAATTATTAGATAATTATTAGATATAAGATATAATTGAATATGACAGCAGGCCATTGCAACAATATCACATGTTATCAATGGCCTGCTTTTTTACATATGCGTGTAACTATAAATTAATTGTTAGCATTTTTCATCATGTTGATTGTCTCAATATCATTAGCTGTAAGCTTAATATTTGATTCAAGAACCTTGCCATCAGCAGTAGTTACTTTTACCGCAAAAACTGTGCCCTCTTCAATAGCCATATTACCTACAGCCTGCATAAATGGCATAACCTTGGGATGATCTTCCTGAAAAAGGCCCATTCTCTTTTGAAGCTGCAATAGCAGCATAGGATTCATATCCATGTATCGTACATCCTTTCAAAAATAATAAGGATATTCTACCATATATCTCATGAAATGTAGCATAGTTAAAAAATAGTCAAACTATATAATTTAGTTAATAAATTATCAAAGAAATTTATTGAAATTAACCATATTTTTATGTATATTTTGACTGAAATCAAATTTTTTTGTTTTTTCAAGGTCTATAATCCCTATTGCGCATGAAAATGTATGCGCTTACATAATACAATACACCTGTTTATATAAGGAGGAAAAATACATGTACGGATTTGGTGATATGATTGAGAAACTCAAAGCTAATCCTAAGACTATCGTTTTACCAGAGGGTTCAGATCCAAGAATTCTCGAGGCTGCTTCAAGACTTCTTGCAGGCAACTTTATCAAGCCTATTCTTTTAGGCAATGAGGATGAGATCATTAAATCAGCAGAAAATGCCGGTTATAATATTAGAGGTGCACAGATTATTGATCCTGAACACTTTGACAAGTTCGATGAGATGGTTGAGCAGTTCTGCGAGCTCAGAAAGAGCAAGGGAATGACTCCTGAGAAGGCTATTCCTATTCTCAAGCAGACTAACTACTTTGGTACTATGCTCGTTAAGATGGGTCTTGGCGACTGTCTCCTTGGCGGAGCAACTTATTCAACAGCTGACACAGTTCGTCCTGCTCTTCAGATCATCAAGACTAAGCCTGAGAATTCAATCGTTTCTTCATGCTTTATTCTTGTTCGTCCTGCAGCTACAGGCGAGAACGAAGTTATCGCAATGGCTGACTGCGGAATCAACATCAATCCTAACGAGGATGAGCTTGTAGAAATCTGTGGTGAGACTGTAGGATGTGCTGCAAGATTTGGTGTAGATCCTAAGGTTGCATTCCTTTCATTCTCAACAAAGGGATCAGCTAAAGATGACACAGTAACTAAGATGCAGAACGCAACCAAGAAGGCTCAGGAGAGATATCCTGAAATTCCTATCGATGGTGAGCTTCAGTTTGATGCTGCTGTATCTCCACGTGTTGCCAAGCAGAAAGCTCCGGGATCACCTGTTGCCGGTCATGCTAATATCTTTATCTTCCCTGACATCAACGCAGGTAACCTTGGTTACAAGATTGCTCAGCGTATGGGTAACTTTGAAGCTTATGGACCTATT
Source organism: Butyrivibrio proteoclasticus B316 (assembly GCF_000145035.1). Taxonomy (NCBI): domain Bacteria; kingdom Bacillati; phylum Bacillota; class Clostridia; order Lachnospirales; family Lachnospiraceae; genus Butyrivibrio; species Butyrivibrio proteoclasticus. The sequence continues at coordinate 10,662 of NC_014388.1, read as the reverse complement.
CTTCTTGGTCTTAATGCTCCTATCAATGACCTTTCCCGTGGATGTAATGCACTGGAAGTTTATTCAATGGCTATCATCACAGCAGCACTTGCATAATCTTCTAACACAATATTAGCTATCTGCCACCGTATAGAACTCTATACGGTGGTTTTTTGAACTACTTTAGAACTATTGTGATAGAATGTATTGTGCAAAACACATCATATATACAGAGGTTTTTTAATGTCTAGAACATCAACAATGGACATGACGCAAGGTTCAATCAGAAAAGAGTTGATTCTTTTTGCTATTCCTTTACTTGCAGGAAATGTCTTTCAACAGCTTTACAACACCATAGACAGCATAATAGTTGGACAGGTAGTAGGTCCGGATGGGCTTGGTGCAGTTACCAGTGTTGCTCCTGCCATTAATACGCTTGTAGGCTTTTTTATGGGTTTTTCTGCCGGTTCAAGTGTAGTTATCAGCCACTATTTCGGAGCTAAGAACACTGAAGGTCTCAGGCGAGCAGTGCACACTTCTATTATATGCACTTTTATTCTAGGCCTTGTTCTCATGGTAGTAGGTTTCTTTCTGACTCCGCCCCTGCTTGTTTTCATGTCAACTCCTGAGACTGTAATGCCGCTGGCAACTCAGTATCTGCAGATATACTTTTTAGGTATAGTAGGACTTATGATGTACAATATAGGTTCTGCTATATTGAGAGCTGTTGGTGACTCTGTCAGGCCGCTTATTTTCCTGATAATTACATCGATACTCAATATCTTTTTGGATTTGTTCTTTGTAATAAATCTTCATATGGGAGTAGCAGGAGCCGCCTACGCAACGATAATATCTCAGTTTATTTCAGCCATTTTGACAATAGCTGTCTTATTTACAAGTAAGGAGTGTTATAACTTAAGGCTAAAAGAATTTGCAATAGATAAATCAATCCTGTCTCAGATCATCACTATTGGAATGCCTGCCGGAATACAATCGGCCGTTATTTCATTTTCTAATCTCTTTGTACAAAGCTATATTAATAGATTTGGCGAGAGTAGTACTGCCGGATGGGGCGCTTACGGACGTATAGATGCCTTTGTTATGCTTCCAATGCAGAGTATTGCGTTAACAGCTACAACATTTGTAGGCCAAAATGCAGGAGCCGGAAACGTTGATCGTATTAAGAAAGGCATTCGTGAAGCACTGTTTTTGGCTGCAATATGTACAATTGCACTTGTTATTCCGGAATTCCTCGCAGCGCCTAAGATTGTATCTATGTTCAATTCAGATCCTGAAGTAGTGCGCTATGGAACTCTTTTTATCAGAATGAATTGCTTTTTTGATATATTATGTTGCAGTAACCAGACACATGCCGGAGTATTAAGGGGTGTCGGAGATGCCAAAGCTCCAATGTTTATCATGTTAAGCTCTTTTGTTGTGTTCAGGCAGATATATCTTTTCATAGCATCACACCTGACAAGCTCCATATATCCTATTTCTATTGCCTATCCAATGGGATGGCTTGTATGTAGCATTATTATGCTCATTTACTTTAAAATGAGTAATTGGGAACTAAAGGTAGATGCTTCATATCGCAATCACGCTATGAACTAAAAGAAAAGAACTATCACTAATCTTTATTTAAAAGTGATAGTTCTTTTTTATTTATCTGTCACCTGATCTGCGTCTGTTATTCTTCCTGTAATAGTTAGCCTTATCCTCATACATGAGTTTATCTGCACTTTTCATTATTGTGCTTATCTCGGCTGAAGAAGTGCCCCAATCCCAGCCCATCGCAACGGAAATACCTTCTGCTTCCTCAAAATCTTTTTGAAGAGAAGCACACAGATCTATAAAATCCTGTTTTTCCATCTTAGGAATAGCTATTACAAATTCATCACCGCCTACACGATATATATAATCCCTATTGACACGACGTTTCATAATTGTGCTGATTTTTTTTAGCAGTTCATCTCCCGCTTCATGTCCCCTTGAATCATTCATCTGTTTAAGGCCATTAGCATCAGCATATATGATTCCGATATTAAAACTACGCTTCTTGAGCTTTTTAATCGTCATTTCCATCGCGCTACGGTTTTTAACTCCGCACAGGCTGTCGTATATGCTCTTGTTTTCCAACTCTCGAAGCAGCCTTAATCTGCTGAATTCAGAAGCAAGGAAATATGAAACTGCCTCCATAAGCTCTTTTAAATCGAGGTTTTTGATCCGCCCGTAGTTTACCCCACCAAAATAGCCAATCAGAACACCTTCATCATATATAGGAATCTCAATAATTGATCTTACCTCAAATTTCTGAAGCTTACTGTATAATTCCGGATGTGCAACTTTAATACTTTCCACATCCTCCAGTACTAGGCTAAACGCTCCTGGATACTCTTTTTCCCAATCAAGAGCACATATTTCCTCCGGTTGCGCTGACTTTTGTATTATAGGCGTCACATTATCACTACACCACTCGTAATTGCCAATAAAGGTGTTATTATCTGTCTTCTCAACAATATATATCCTATCTGCACCTGACGCTTCACCCACAAGACGTATTACCTGATTGATTGCTACTTCGTGAGGAAGACCACTATGCAATACCTTGGTACATCCAATGATCAGGTCATCCGTTCTCCATTCCCTGTCCATAAACTCATTGGTTATATGTTCCTTGGTCACATCTTCCAAAATCAAAGCACATCTTCCTGTAACTGCTGCTTTATCGACAGTTATATTGATCCATTTCCCCGTTTTTCTGGAATGATAGATGGTTTTACTATTAATTCCTTTAAAAGCTGCATTTCGCATCATCTGAACCACATCTTCATGGTCCTTGCCAAATTCAGGATAAACATTAGATCCGACAATATGATTTAAGCTTTCATCCATTAATTTGGCAATTCTGTTGCTTGCATATAAACAGATGATCTCATTATCATCCTCTAATTCCGTATTAAATTGCAGAACTGCGTATGCTAGTGGAAGATCATTGAACAACTTGACGTAATCATTTTTGATCAGAATATGTTCTGTTTCAGAATCAACATCCCTAAGACAGGACAAATATATGCCTGGGTCTGCAAAAGAAGGTTTTAAGATTATATACGCTTTCCAGGTATATGTTCCATCTGTTCCTTTGGTCCTAAAATAAGACATAGTAAAGCTTTTTCCATCAGATTCAAGCTGCTTTCTGATGTTCTTTACCGAACAGAACTCCATGTAGCCTTCTATATCATCCGGATGAATAAAATCTCTGGATATTCTCTCTACGTAATCAGGCATACTGGTATAGTCACTAAACAAATAATCACCCTTGCCAGTATACAATCTTCTAAGAGTTAATGTATTCAGATCAAGAAGATTAACATGGTCGTATAGGCCATACAAAGTCTTTAAAACCTCATCATGATCATCATCAAATGCTGAATTTTCGGAAAAAATAGTATTATCAATCCGCCTGATCATAGCTCTGCCTTTCTCTGGATTCCCCGGCTGTTAAATATCATGTGTTATGTCTTCGCTCATGATTCCTATAGTACTCAGATTTACTACTGTACATGGCTTCATCAGCCTGACGAATACTGTTCTTGATATTACTGGAATCTTCCGACCAAACATGTCCCAGTGAAACAGAAACATGCTTAAGCTTGGTTTTGAGCTTATTTACCATCGCTTCGAATATGTCCTCATCGACTTCCGGCATTATTACTATAAACTCATCACCGCCAATCCTATAGCAAAACTTCTTTTTAAACACAGTACCAAAAATCTCTGCAACATGCTGTATAAGCTTATCACCAGCTTCATGTCCCTGCTCATCATTTACAGCCTTGAGGCCATTGATATCGGAATAGCAAATGCCAACCGTCGTTGACATTTCAGTGAGCAGCATAAGTGTTTGATTGAGCGAATGTCTGTTTCCAAGTCCTGTAAGGGAATCATGGCTTCCCATATAGAGCATTTCATCCGTAAGAGCTTTGTTGCGCATTTCTGCTGAAATAAAAATAGCAACTGTTTCCATTAAATCTGTAATATTGAGGTCAAGATCGTTTGAATAATTATCTGCCACAAGATACCCCAATCTGGTATCTTTGTCCGTCAGTCTTACCACTATATACCTTGAAACTGCTCCGGCTAGAACATCATTGTATAGTTCACCATATTCATCCAGTAAAACCGCTGTGTCATTTATAACTACAAGATTCTTATCCTTTAACTGTTTCTCCCATATTTCCGGAAAATCATATTTTTCAAAAGCTTTCTTTGCCGGAAGATTATAGTTTCTAGTACTGTTTAGCCAAGAATGCATATCAGAGAAAGGAGCATCTCCTTCCGGTAAAATGTAGACTCTGTCTGCATTTATAGCCTGGCCTAATATTTTGAGGACCTTTTTTAATCCTTTTCCGAATTCAGCAGAAGAAACTGCTGTAGCACAGTCTATAACAAGGCTATTTGTATTAGTTCTATACGTGATATTTTCTTCCGATTTCTTGGCTGCTGTTACATCATGGATTATGAAAGCGCAGAAGCCTTTTTGGAATACAGGAACGGCCCAGAATTCGAACCATTTATCAAAAGATGAATTATAAGTACGCATGATGCTTGACTGGCGCAAAATAGCTGCTTGATAGCTATACTTGATCCAGTCTTCATCTCTGTTGTTAACAGTAGAATAATATGTACTTCCCACAAGCTCAGCGGGTGTTTTTCCGACTAGCTGGCCATATTTATCGTTGGCAAAAAGAAAGAGCATATCTTTAACGGTTCCAAAAGGATCCGTAAGTACCTTAAATATACAACAAGCATCCGGCAGATCCTTGAGCATATATAAAATATCGCTGGGAGTAAACTCCGTCATTGCTGCGTATCCAATTTTTCCATCATTGCTCTTACTTTCCATAGTCGTATTCTCCATGTGAGATGTTTACAAAGCCCTTACATTAGATTATACAACAAATGCGTCATTTTATGAAGTTTTTAACTTTATATCGTTGGTTTCCCTAAATATTTTGCTATCTGCTCTTTGTTAAGAGCTTCACCTATCACTATTAAAACTGCATCAGTATTGTCAACTACTCCTGCCACTAACTCATTACGAGTAGTATTTATCTCATAGACGGCCCCTTCGTTGTCCTTAACAATACCTTTTATCCTATGCACATTCCCACATTCAGGATCAGAAAATATTGCGCTTATCTTTCTTTGCAGCTCGTCCTTTTCCATTTGAAAGTTAAAATAAAAAATAGTCTGAAATGTATCATCAGTTTCAAGATGCATTTTCTCATAGGAATTACGGCTAAATCCGGCTTTCTCTATTTTATCAATCCAGGATGAATCTAACGCACTCCATTCACCGTATGATATATATTTGGATTCCAGTCCTTCTCTGCATTTAAATTCATCCATAGCCGACTCTATAAAGTTGACTACAGAATCCATTTTATCTTTAGTAGAGTATTGCGATCTGCTAAATACAATAGCTCCGGCATCTGCTACTTCAGACATCAGAATGTATCTGGCCTGTTTGGACATTTCTGTACATAATTTGGAGTCAACTACTGCGATAACATTAGAGGCACTATAAAATCTGTCTATCGGGTCTTCATACAAAAGGTCAAAATATTCATCGACATCAAATATACCCGAAGGCTCAATTATCACTCTTGTATAGCCCATCATTGCCATTGATATTAGTTTTGTTTTAAGCCTTCTCTTGTGAGCTTCCTTTCCGTCTCCGCCAACAATCATTTCAAGATTAATGCCCTCTGACTCAAGCTCTTTTAACAGAACCATGTCTACATTTATGGCTCCAAAATCATTTTCAATAACACAAACCTTCTCCCCTGACTGTGCAAGATATTTCGCATATATTTTGATAAAAGTAGTCTTTCCTGCACCCAGGAATCCGGTTATAAGGTCTAATTTGATCATTTTTCCTCTGTTTCAGTTACAATTACGTTCAATCAATCTCACCAATCTCATTTTTCAGTTCGATTATAGATTTTCCTGTTCTTCTGGCTATTCCGGCAAGATCTTCGTATTCAAGCTTGGATCTCGTAACATTGTAGCCATAAGCATATTTCTTTCTTATTTCGCCATATGGTGTTTCTATTTTCTTGACTTCTCTGGTCAGAACATACCTGTTACACAGATTCTCTCTGATTCCCAGAGTTGTAGTATATTTGAATATCTGTTCAACAAGATGATCCCTCACATCCTGTTTGCAGACGCAGCATAATACGGTACCTGGTCTGTTCTTTTTCATATCGGCTGCTATTGTATAAACCTCGAGTGCGCCTGCTTCAAACAGCATCTCTGTCGCGAATCCTAGCTCCTCGGCAGTCATGTCATCTATATTGCAAACTAGCTCCAGTACATATTCTGAGTCCTCATTTGTCTCTCCAAGGATCACCCTTAATACATTAGCCTGCGGAAAATCCTTGTTTCCTGTTCCATATCCGATTTTTTCTACTGCCATAGTAGGCTGTGTTGAGAAATCATCCGCAAAGTATTTAATTAACGCAGCACCTGTAGGTGTACACAATTCAGATTTGATCACTTCACTCTCATAACTTGGAATTCCTTTGAGCAAAAGAGCTGTTGCCGGTGCCGGCACCGGAAGTATTCCATGGGCTGCCTTAACGACACCACCTCCGACATTGACAGGTGAAACTACTATTTTGTCAGGGGAAAGCTTATGTATCAGATAGCATACTGCTGTAATATCTGCTATTGCATCCAGGTCACCAACTTCATGGAAATGTATTTTATCAACAGGAACTCCATGTACACTGCTCTCTGCTTCGGCAAGTAACTCATAAACCTCTCTGATATCGCTCTTAATATCTTTGGAAATGTTCATGCTCTCAATAATATCTTCGATTTCGTACAGTGATCTATGATCATGATGATGGTGATCATCATCATGATTGTGACTGTGCTCATGTTCATGGCTATGCTCATATTCATGGCTATGATCATCGTGAACATGCTTATCATTATCAAGCTTTTCTTCCGGAATTTCCTCTACTCCATTAACGATTACTCTCAGGTGCTTCCCCACTATACCGCACTTTTCGGAATCTTCCAGCTTATACTCGATATTCTGTATTCCAAGAGAATTAAGCTCATTAACAACCTCTTCAGGTTCTTCACACAGGCTCAAAAGAGCTGCTCCCAGCATATCACCGGCAGCACCCATCTTACATTCAACATATAATGTTTTCATATAACCTCCAAGTTATACTCATATTACATTTGCTCGCCAACTGTTCGCACTTATAACTATTCAATGTTTTAATTCTATCAAAGCTATATATTTGTTATATAACTTATCTATCTTCTATAACTAAATCTCTTAATACTACGCCTTTACCCTCGATTATATGGGCTTTTCGTCCTCCGCAGTGTGGACAAAGATATCTGTTTTCTTTATTTGGAAAGTACTCCCTGCCACATTCTTCGCAAAGAGCTTTAACATCTGTTTCAACACATTCAAGTTCTGCATTTTCAAGTAGACTTCCCTTTGCCGCCTCCGGGAAATACTTGTACATATAATAAGGCATTACTCCGCTTGTTTTACCAACTTCAACTACAAGTTTTTTTACCTCTTTAGCTCCATTTTCTCTGGCTATTTCCTCAGCCAAATTGACCATTTTTGCTATATAACTCATTTCGTGCATTACTAAAAACCAACCTGTTTAGATTACTATAAATTGTATTTTATCCTATTTATCTCATTTATCCTATTCTTTTTATTATGATTTTATGCTATTTTTATTGATTCCGGCCATTCATAACACAATAATGGAATTGTAGAGTGTTTCTTTTACCGAAAAGGAGTTAATATGGCTCACAACATTGAGAAAACCTGCATAGGCTGTGGTCGTACATTTATCGCCAGAAATAGTGGCGCACCTTTTTGCTGTCGTGCCTGTAAACTCCGTTATTCATATCATTACACCTTCAGATGCCGCGACTGCAGAAATGCTTCCTGTGAAGTAAGAAATAATAACCTGCAGGGCTGCGCCAATGATTGTCCTAATCTTAAGTGGGATCCGTAATATATTATTGTTCTCCCAACAAATGGTTTACAAACTGTCTGGCTGTTCTTCCGGATATTCCACCATGATTTAGCTCCCATCTGTCAGCTTCTTTCATTAGTTCCTCTTTATCCAGAGTCAGGCCTTCTTTTTGTGCTAATTCCAATACAATATCATAATATTCCTGCCTTGATGGCTTGTAATAGCCAATAGTAACACCAAATCTGTTGGCAAGAGACAATTTCTCTTCCATCGTGTCAGATCTGTGAATATCTCCATCCTGTTCTACATCTCTTCTGTCTTTCCAGGTTTCTTTTATCAAATGTCGTCTGTTAGACGTTGCATATATGAGGATATTGTCCGGTTTTGTCTCCACTCCGCCCTCAATAACTGCTTTGAGAAATTTATAATCTGACTCATCTTCTTCAAAAGACAGATCATCCATGTAAATTATAAATTTATAGTTTCGATTCTTGATCTGCGCAATTAGCTGTGATAGCAGTCTGAATTGATGCTTATAAATCTCTATCATTCTAAGGCCATCACCATAAAACTCATTAACAATGGCTTTAATACTTGTAGATTTTCCCGTTCCACTGTCTCCAAACAGAAGAACATTGTTGGCTTTTTTACCTTCTACAAACGCCCTTGTATTAGCTATTAACTTCTTTTTCTGAAGCTCATATCCAATAAGATCATCAAGTACAACCGCATCCATGTTGTTAATTGGATTAAATTCCACCTTAGAATCTGCTATTTCATGTATTCTAAAGGCTTTATTGAGTCCAAAAGCCCCTACTCCTATATTTTTGTAAAAAGATGTAATTTCCTGGAAAAAAGACTCTTCAGAATCTGTTTTTTCAAGTGCTGCGCTTAGATTTCTAACCTTTTCACTTACATTTCCGTTATACATAAGTTCAGGCTTATCAATAGCTTTATAATTTGTTATACAAGTAAAACAGTCTACATTAAGCGCATTTTCTAGCTCACTGAAATCATAATCAAAGAGCTCCCTAAATGCTGCAAAATCATTCTTGGCAAAATGGTTTACGCTTCCGTCCTTGCTCCCCACTTTCTCACAGGTTAAACTAAATGGATTTTCATCCATTATCAGCAAATATGTCAGATAGTTGTGCCATAGATTTTTATCAAATGCGCATGCTGTTCCCAATACAAGAATTCTCTTTATTTGCTTATATACGCGTGTTGTCAGATCTTCCTTACTATAACTACCGCTATGAAGATCTCTGCAAACGTAAGCAAGTTGCATTAGTATTGAGTCTTCCGGCATATCTCCATACATCAATAGTTTAGATACTATTCTCTCCATTTTTCCTCCATGATTCTATAGATTTTTGCGGACTTTTTCCTCTTTTGTCCGCAAAAAGTCATGATTTCTTACAGGCATAAGCAGAAATAGCCTGTTATTTGAAAAAGAGATATATGTTATATAACATATATCTCTTTTATATCAATTGTCTAACAATAGTTTTTCAAGTTCTTCAAAATTATCCTGATTTTGCTCAAAACTATTAAATGTATTCTTTTTAGGATACATTGGTTTAGCGGTATTTGAATAATACTCGTTCTTGATGCAGTCTTTAATAAAAGCTATCGGAACATCTATGGTCTTATCATAGGTCAGCATATAGCTATATGATTTTTTAACTTTTTCTACATCATAGCCTGCAGCTTCAGCAATTTCTCTGATCTCCTTGAACTTAAAATCTTCATGTAAAAGATCCATAAGTTCATCCAGAACTTCATCTTTGTTAATAACCGGAATCTTGTCTTTTGGTATCGTATTCTCCTTTTGATTAACGAAAAACCTGATTCCTGCTGTCTTTCTGCCACACTTTATAGGCTCATAATCTACTTCAAGACTTGTTTTCTTATTCAGCTCTTCTTTAGCCTTACTAAGTACATTTCTGTTAAAAATCTTGTACTCTTTGTACTTGTTCAGATCATTTTTATCTGCCAGCGCTTCAATTTTGTCATAATCAGGAAGCTCTTTTTCAAGCTCATTCTTAATCTCTTTAACACCACCGGAAGTAATTATACCAAGCTCCAGCTTAAGCTCGGTAAGATCATATTCAAAAGCCTGTTCTCCAGGTTCCTTAGTCAGGTATTTCTTATAATCATATGCTGCCTTGAGCATCTCATATAATCTGAGAGAATATACACTTTTAAGGCTTAATGTATCTGCCAAACTAAGCACTGTATAGTTCTTCTGTAAATTAACTATTTTATCTGTCAGCGAATTGTTGTAACGAAGAGTTAGAGTTCCATCCTTGAAAGAAGCATCTGTAACTACTTGATGTGCTTCAATCTTGCCATTCTCTTTATCCTTCATAAGAAGGTTCCAATCAAAAATAGTCTGTCCCTTAACCTGCCTGTCACAAAGAGCTTCAATGTGCTCATATAAAGAACCGGATGTAGATTTGAACATCTTACGTAGTTCAGGTCCATAGATCGTTGCAACTACATTATTAGTATTATCTACTGTAATATGCTGCATTCCTATAGCAAATAGTTTCTGGCTAAGGGCTGTTCCTTTGCCCATAGCATTGATCAATTCATTAGACTTCTTATAACTCTTACTGACTATTAATTGTTCTCTTTTTTTATCTGGCAT
>NC_014387.1:3340000-3554804 GCF_000145035.1 Butyrivibrio proteoclasticus B316 | reverse complement strand
TAAAAACTCCCCAACTAGGCATAATTTTAGACTTTAACTATTTTATATTAATTGAGTTTAAATATCAAACCACATACCTTACATTGTGGGTAAGTGGAAAACCACATTTTATTAGTAAAAAAACACAATAAAAAAATAAGCCTGTGGAAAACTCACCCTTTTTCCACTTTAAACTATCTACAGTTATAAATGGCTTAAAATAGGCATTTCTGGAATTTTATCAACCTATTATGTACAAGGTTTTCCACAGAAATTTGGAAAAATGTGGATAAAAAATGCCGGAAAATATTAATCAACATGTTATCCACAAAATCAACATTTTGCTGTGGATAATTTTTTTTTACACCACATGTAGATGAAATTAATTTTAAAAATATTTTAAGATTTTTATTATGTAATTACGTGGAGTTTATGGCTTGACTGACGCGTTTTTATTTATTATAATTATAAAGATTTTTTCCACACAGGATGCAATCATTAATCATTTAAATGGATTTTTCAATACATTTAGGTGATTACGTACATTAAATTCGAGATTGATTTAGTTTGTATAAGAAGGAGGTGTTTCCACTATGAAGATGACATTCCAGCCTCATAAGCTTCAGAGAGCCAGAGTACACGGCTTCAGAGCAAGAATGGCTACTAAGGGCGGCAGAAAAGTACTTGCTGCTAGAAGAGCAAAGGGAAGAAAGAGATTATCAGCATGATTTAAAGGCCGCAGTAAATGTGGCCTTTTTTCTTCAATTAAAAAAGGAATAAAAAATGCTTTTTTCAGAATCAATGAAAAAAACAAGTGAATTCCGCAACGTTTATGAGAATGGCAAGAGCTATGCCAATAAATATATTGTGTTATATGTGTGGGAAAATGGCCGTTCTGACAATAAACTTGGGATTTCATGTAGTAAAAAAATAGGGAACAGTATTGTGAGGCACAGATTTGCAAGACTTGTTCGAGAATCATACCGATTACAGGAAAATGTATTCAATAGTGGTTTGGATATAGTAATCGTAGCCAGAGCCTGTGCGAGAGATGCTAGTTTTTTTGATATTCAGGAATCTCTATTAAGCCTGGCAGGTAAGGCCCGCATAAAGAAAAATGGCGGTATTTTATGAAGAAAATATTGATTTTTCTTATAAAATTTTATAGGAAGTATTTGTCTCCATTAAAGAGAACAAAATGTCCATATATACCGACTTGTTCGGAGTATGGACTAGAAGCAATAGAAAAGTACGGGGCATTAAAAGGGGGACTTTTAGCCGTTTGGAGAATTATTAGGTGTAATCCTTTTTCAAGCGGAGGTTACGATCCGGTTCCGTGAACTTTTAGAGGAGGTACAATTTGATAGGAGTTTTGTTAACTAAGGACACAGGCAAAATTGTTGGTCCTGTAGCGTGGCTTCTTGGCCATGTTATGAATGGAATTTTCAATGTTCTCAACACTATTGGAATTCCTAATATAGGTCTTGCAATTATAATTTTTACAATTGTTATTTATCTGTGTCTTCTTCCTTTAACTTACAAACAGCAGAAGTTTTCTAAACTTCAGGCTAAGATGAGCCCTGAACTCAAGGCTATTCAGGATAAGTATAAAGGTAAAAAAGATAATGATTCAATGCTTGCTATGCAGGCAGAAACTAAAGAGCTTTATGCTAAATATGGCGTTTCACAGACTGGTAGCTGTCTTCAGCTTATCATTCAGATGCCTATTCTGTTTGCTCTTTACAGAGTAATTAGTAATATTCCTGCATACGTTACAATCGTAAGAAATGCTTTTTATCCTCTTGTAGAGGAACTTCGTACAGCTGATGGGGCTGCTGATTTCTTTCAGACACTTAAGAGCGCTTCTCAGTTTACAAGTAGATTTTCAAATGAACAGTTCACTTCAGGAAATGTAGAATTTGTTGAGAATACATATATTGATATCCTCAATAAGACATCAACAGCAGATTGGGCTAGTATTTCTGAGCACTTCACAAATCTTTCTTCTTCTATAGATAAGACTCATAGTGCTCTGAATACATTTAACTCATTCCTTGGACTTAATATAGCTGATAGTCCAATGTATATGATTCAGACTGCATTTGCCAATAAGAATTTCCTTTTATTCTTTGGCGGTGTTATGGTTCCTGTTCTTGCAGCATTTACTCAGTGGGTTAACACTAAGCTTATGCCTCAGAATACTGATCCTAATGCCAAGCTTGATCCTAATGATCCAGCTGCTCAGATGCAGCAGTCTATGAAGACTATGAACATTATGATGCCTCTTATGTCAGCATTCTTCTGTTTGAGTCTTCCTGCAGGTATGGGTGTTTACTGGATTGCCGGTGCTGTGATCAGATCTATTCAGCAGATTGTTATTAATAGACACATTGATAAGACTGATATAGACGCAGAGATTGCCAAGAATACTGAGAAATACAAAAAGAAGATGGAGAAGATGAAATCATCTCCTAATATGAATATGTATGCCAATATGTCTACAAGAAATCTTTCTTCAGTTGCAAGAAAAGAGACTGTTACTACTGAAGATGTAGAGAAGAAGGTAGCCAGATCCAGAGAAATATACGAGAAGAACAACATTCGTAAGGATTCTCTTTTAGCCAAGGCAAATATGGTTAAAGATTATAACGAAAACTATACAAAAGAATGATAGGGGAGATTGTAATGGACTTTAGGGAATTTACAGCTAAGAATGTAGATGATGCTATTACAGAAGCTTGTGAACAGCTTATGGTTACAAGCGACAGATTAGAGTATGAAGTAGTTTCAAGCGGTTCAGCAGGATTTCTCGGAATCAATGCTAAGCCAGCTATAATCAAAGCAAGAATTAAAGAGGACAAGCCTGAAGTTAAGGAAGTTGCTCCTAAGACTAATGAAGTTAAGACAGAAACATCTAAGGTTGATACAAAAAGTGAAACTAAGGAAGCACCTAAGGCTGAAGCTAAGAAAACATCAGCTGCTGATGGTGATCTGTTTGTTCAGAAAGCTAACGATTTTCTTAAAGATGTCTTTGGCGCTATGAATATGGAAGTTAACGTTAATACTAAATTCATTGCTGAGGATAGTATTCTTGACGTTGAGCTTAGCGGAGCCGAGATGGGCGTTCTCATTGGTAAGAGAGGACAGACTCTGGATTCTCTCCAGTACCTCATTTCACTTGTAGTTAACAAAGAGTCATCTGATTATGTTCATGTTAAGGTTGATACAGAGAACTATAGAGAGAGAAGAAAAGCTACTCTCGAAAATCTTGCCAAGAACATTTCTTATAAGGTTAGAAAGACTAGACAGTCTGTTGCTCTTGAGCCTATGAATCCTTATGAGAGAAGAATTATCCATTCTGCTCTTCAGAATGACAGATATGTTACTACTCATAGTGAAGGTGATGAGCCATTTCGCCGTGTTGTTGTAACACTCAAGAAATGATACTTTTAGATAAGTATCTAAAATACTTGTTTTCGTCTGTGTTGTAATTCATTAAGACTTTAAAACAAGAATCTGCTTCCTTTCAGCATTGATCAAAACAGTTAGCAGATTCTTGTTTTTTGTTTAATGCATTATCAGATCATTTGAAAACTGAGTATTTTAGATACTTTTTCTTTAGGTCTATTTTTTTATTTATTTCTTTGTATGCTATATTAGTATTAGTTGATAATACTTTTTGATTATATAATTGCTACTGTTTCTTTTTGTTTAAGTGAAGTTACTAGGTAAGGAAGAAATGTCGAATTATTTGAATAACTTTAATGGTGATACAATCTGTGCTATAGCGACTGCAATGAGTGATGCGGGAATTGGCATTATCAGAGTTAGTGGTCCTATGGCTCTTGAAATATGTGATAAGATTTATGTTTCTGCAGCTAAAGAACACAATCTTTTAAAGCATAAAGCCAATACCATTACATATGGATATATTGTGGATAACTCTCTTCCGGAAGAAAATCAGATTATTGATGAAGTAATGATTTCTTTTATGAAAGCACCTCATAGTTATACCAGGGAGGATGTTATAGAGATTAATTCTCATGGTGGAATGTTGATCATGAATCAGATTCTGCAACTTCTATTAAAAAACGGATGTCGAATTGCTGAACCTGGAGAGTTCACAAAAAGAGCTTTTTTAAATGGTAGAATTGATCTCACAAAAGCTGAAGCTATTATGGATGTAATAAGTGCTCAGAATAATTTTGCACTTGAGGCATCAAGAAATCAGCTTCAGGGAAAAATTTATAAAAAGATAAAATCCCTTAGAGAGAAGATTATTTATCAGATGGCTTTTATAGAATCTGCTCTAGATGATCCTGAAAATTATGACCTCACCGGATTTTCTGATAAATTAGATATTATTATTTCTGATATTATGTCGGAAATTGGACATATGATTGATACTGCTGATGAAGGCAAAATTAGAAAAGATGGTATTAAAACAGTAATTGTTGGTAAGCCAAATGCCGGTAAATCATCTCTTCTTAATACTCTTACCGGAGATGAGAGAGCTATAGTTACTGATATTGCTGGAACAACCAGAGACATTATTGAAGAAACAGTAAGGCTTGGAGATATCGTTCTGCATCTTATTGATACTGCCGGAATTCGCAATACTGAAGATGTTATCGAAAAAATCGGCGTTGATAAAGCTAAGTCTATGATCCAGGAAGCAGAACTTGTCTTGTATATTCTTGATTCTACAGCAGAAATTGATGATGAAGACAATGATATTATTGACCTTTGCAAGAATAAGAAGACTATAGTTCTTTTAAATAAGGATGATTTAAGTGATGAAATTAAGATAACAGATGATATTGTTCGTATGCGTTTTTCAGATACTTCTAACTATAATTTACCTATTATTAAGACTTCAATGCTCAAAGGAAACGGTATTGATGATCTGAAAAAAGCTGTATCTGATTTATTCTTAAATGGTGAGATTGTTCCTAAACAGGAGCTTTACATAACAAACCTTAGACATAAAGCTCTTTTACAAGATAGTTTCGATAGTTTGCAGCTTGTAAGGAATAGTATTGAGCAAGGTTTGTCTGAAGATTTTTATACTGTGGATTTAAATGATGCCTATGCAAGTTTAGGCGAAATAATAGGTGAAGAGGTTGGGGATGATCTTGTTGAAGAAATCTTCTCCAAGTTCTGTATGGGTAAGTGATTTATGATGGATATTAGAGAAAAATATGATGTTGCTGTAATTGGTGCTGGTCACGCCGGATGTGAAGCTGCACTTGCGTGTGCCAGACTTGGACTAGAAACAATTATTTTTACAATGAGTGCTGATAATATAGCATTCATGCCATGTAATCCACATATTGGTGGATCTTCCAAGGGTCATCTTGTTCGTGAGATTGATGCTCTTGGTGGACAGATGGGTAAAGTTATTGATAAAACTTTTCTGCAATCAAAGATGCTTAACACTTCTAAAGGACCTGCTGTCCATTCTCTCAGATGTCAGGCTGATAAGATGGAATATTCCAAGGAGATGAAAAGAGTTCTTGAAGCTCAGGAACATTTATCTATCAAGCAGGCTGAAGTTTCTGAAATACTAATGGAAGATTATCAGGTTGATAATGAAGAAGCAGAGTACACCAAAAAAATAGTCGGAGTTAAGATTTTTTCCGGGATTGTTTATGATGTAAAAGCTGTGATTCTTTGTACAGGCACTTATCTAAAAAGCAGGTGTCTTACAGGAGAAGCAATTACTTATAGTGGCCCTAATGGACTACTTCCATCTAATCTATTGTCTCAATCTCTTATCGATGCCGGTATAGAACTTCGCAGATTCAAGACCGGAACACCAGCAAGAATGGATGGTAATACAATTGATTATTCCAAGATGTCAGAGCAATTTGGTGATTCTCCTGTTGTTCCATTTTCTTTTGATACAGATCCTGATGAGGTTCAAAGGCCGCAGGTGTCATGCTGGTTGACTTATACAAATGAAAAAACACATGAAATAATACGTAATAACATTGATAGGTCGCCAATTTATGCCGGAATTATTGAAGGTATTGGTCCCAGGTATTGTCCTTCCATAGAGGATAAAGTTGTTAAGTTCCCTGACCATGAGAGACATCAGGTATTTGTAGAACCTGAGGGAACATATACAAACGAAGTTTATATTGATGGCATGTCATCTTCACTTCCGGAGGATGTTCAGATTGCAATGTATAGAACAGTTCCGGGTCTTGAGAATTGTAAAATTGTAAAAAGTGCTTATGCTATCGAATATGATTGCTTATGTCCTGGACAATTGATGCCTTCTTTGGAAATTAAAAATATTCATGGACTATTTAGCGCTGGTCAGTTTAATGGAAGTAGCGGTTACGAAGAAGCTGCTGCTCAGGGATTATATGCCGGAATTAATGCAGCAATGCAGATTAAGAACAAACCATATCTGACTATTGATCGCTCGGAAGGATATATTGGTGTTCTTGTAGACGATCTTGTTACTAAAGAAAACCTTGAGCCATACAGAATGATGACATCAAGAGCTGAGTATAGACTTTTACTCAGACAGGATAATGCAGATATAAGACTTCGGAAAAAAGGTTATGAAGTTGGTCTTATCAGTGAAGATAAATATAACAGGCTTACAGATAAGATAGATAAAATTGCTAAGGAAGTAGAACGCCTTAAGAATACTACTGTTGGTGCTAATGCTACTATTCAGAAATTTATGGAAGATAATGGTAGTTCTCCACTTAAAACAGCGACATCTCTTGCAGAACTAATTTGCAGACCTGAGTTTTCATATGAAACATTAGCCCCTATTGATAAAGAAAGACCTGTTTTATCTAAGGAAGTTATTGAACAAGTTGAGATAACTATCAGATATGAAGGTTATATTAATAGACAGGAAAGACAGGTTGAACAATTTAAGAAGCTTGAAAAGAAACTGATTCCTGCTGATATTGATTATAGTGATGTTTCAAGTTTACGACTTGAGGCAAGACAGAAACTTGAGAAGTTTAGACCTACTAATATAGGACAGGCTTCCAGAATTGGAGGAGTTAATCCTGCTGATGTTTCTGTTTTGTTGATTTACCTTGATTCTATTTATAGAGGAAAAAATGATGAGAAATAAATACTCGCAGATGTTAAAAGATTTAAAATCTTTTAACGTGGAACTAAGTGATAAACAGCTTGAACAGTTTGATAAGTATTATGAATTACTTATTAAATGGAATGAAGTAATGAATCTAACTGCTATTACAGATTTTGATGATGTTTGTAAGCTTCATTTTGTTGATAGTATATCTGCTGTACAATATTTTGATTTCTCTGATAAGGAATACTCACTTATTGATATAGGTACCGGAGCAGGCTTTCCAGGTATTCCTCTTAAGATTGTTTTTCCTAATTTACATATTACTCTTTTTGATTCTCTTAATAAGAGACTTAAATTCCTGGATGAAGTTATCGATACTCTTGGACTTAATGAGTCAGGTTCTATTGTAACTCTGCACGGAAGAGCAGAAGATTATTCTTCTTCTAAATCAAAAGATTCTCTTAGGGAGTCTTTTGATCTTGTAGTATCAAGAGCTGTTGCTAATATGTCTACTCTTTGTGAATACTGTTTACCATATGTTAAGGTTGGTGGTAACTTCATAGCTTATAAAAGTGAAAAAGCTTCTGATGAATTACAGAAAGCAAAAGGAGCAATTCATTTGTTAGGTGGAAAGCTTATTAGCTCTGATGAATTTCTTCTTCCTAATACTGATATCAATAGAACTATTTGTATTGTTAATAAGATTGAACCTACTTCAAAAAAGTATCCTCGTAAAGCAGGTGTTCCTTCTAAAGAACCACTTTAATATATATTGTGTTGATAATTTTTTATCGGTGAGAATGTTTCATGTGAAACATTAAATTCTCATTACTAATGATTGTTTCACATGAAACATTGCAGTACTAAATATAGTATTGTTTCATGTGAAACATTACTTTTGTATTAGAATTGTTGAAATAAGACAGAAAATAGTCAGCACAACATATAGTGATTTCATTAAAATCAAAAAATAAAAAGCAGATTTTAAGACTTTGTGACATAAAAAGTTTAAAAGAAATACAAAAACTTAGTGTTTAGTTTTAGTTTTGTGCTAAAATCATATTAGTGCTTAATTATGTGGAGGAGAAATGGGTAGAGTAATAGCAATAGCAAATCAGAAGGGAGGAGTCGGTAAAACAACGACTTCTATTAATTTGGCTGCAGCCCTTGCAGAAAAAGGTAAAAAAGTATTAGTTATAGATACTGACCCGCAGGGTAATACGACAAGTGGACTCGGACTAGATAAAAATGAGCTTGATAATACAATTTATGAATTGATGATCGGCGAATGTGATGTTAAAGATGCAATTCATGAAGAGGTCTTTGATAAATTAGATATTATTCCTTCAAATGTCAATCTGGCTGCTGTAGAAATAGAACTTATAGATGCGGAACAGAAGGAATACATTCTGAGAGAATCAATAAAAGAAATCAAAGATAACTATGACTTTATTATTATAGATTGTCCACCTTCACTTAGTATGTTAACTGTAAATGCTATGACAACAGCTAATACTGTACTGGTCCCAATTCAGTGTGAGTATTATGCTTTGGAAGGACTTAGCCAGTTAGTACATACAGTCAATCTTGTTAAAGACAGACTGAATCCTGAACTTGAAATGGAAGGTGTTGTATTTACAATGTTTGATTCAAGAACAAACCTTTCACTTCAGGTAGTAGAGAATGTTAAGGAACATATTCAGGAAAATGTTTATAAAACAATAATCCCTAGAAATATCAGATTGGCAGAAGCGCCAAGTTATGGACTCCCAATAAACATTTATGAGCCTAAGTCAGCTGGTGCAGAAGCATATAGACTTCTTGCAGATGAAGTTATAGATAGAGAATTCTGAAAGCAAATTCTAAATATATAAAATGGGAAACAATAGTTGGAGGAGATAATGGCAACAAAAAGTGTTAAAAGAGGTCTTGGAAAAGGCCTTGATTCAATAATACCTGCAAAGGTAAGTCCTGCTAAAGAAGTAAAGATTGAAGAAAAGCATATAGAGGGACAAGTTGAAAAGGTAAATATTACAAAGGTTGAGCCTAACAGAAATCAGCCAAGAAAAACATTTGATGAAGATAAGCTCTTAGAACTTGCTGATTCAATCAAACAATTTGGAATCATAAATCCTCTTATAGTTAAGGATAGAGGAGACCACTATGAAATAGTAGGTGGTGAGAGAAGATGGAGAGCAGCCAAGAAGGCTGGACTTAAAGAAGTTCCTGTAATAATTAAGGACTTGTCTGAACAGGAAATAGCAGAAGTTGCTCTTATAGATAATATTCAGAGAGAAGACATCAATCCTATTGAAGAGGCACTTGCTTATAAGAAATTGATTGATGAATTTGGATATACACAGGATGTAGTTGCTGACAAAGTATCCAAGAGCAGAGTTACGATTACTAACTCACTCAGACTTTTGAAACTGTGTGACAAAGTAAGAGAGATGGTAATTGAAGGTCTGTTATCAACGGGACATGCCAGAGCACTTATACCGGTAGAAAATCCTGATGAGCAGTATGAGCTTGCGCAGAAAGTTTTTGATGAAAAACTGAGCGTTAGAGAGACAGAGAAGCTTGTTAAGAATCTTGGAAAGACAACACCTAAGAATAAGAAGAAAGCTCAGAACCAAGAGAGTATAGATGCTGTTTATGGAAGTCTGTCAGAGAAATGTAAGCAGGCTCTTGGAACAAAGGTAGATATTTCATCTAAAGGAGATGGAGTTGGCCTTATCCAAATTGAGTTCTATAACAATGATGATCTCGAGAAAATCATTGAGAGAATATGTAAGGAAAATTAAATAACATTGTTGGGGAGCTAAAATGAACAGTAGTATACTTAGTGCGATAGGATTAGGAAATTTTGATCCGGCAATTATATTTATAGTAATGCTGGTACTTCTGATTGTAGCGTTTATACTGATAATCATCCAGTGGAGAAAAATTTCCAAGCTTGAGCGTAAATATTCCAAGTTTATGCAGGGCAAGGAAGCAGAATCTCTTGAGGATGAGATCGTAGGTCTTTTCCATGATAACAGAATGATCAGAAGTGAGAATGAGAAAAACAGAAAAGATATCATTGACATAAACAGAAGGTTGAATAACTCGTTCCAGAAAATTGGCCTTGAAAAATATGATGCATTTAGTCAGGGGGGTGGAAAACTTAGTTTTGCCCTGTGTATGCTCGATGAAAAGGATAATGGATTTCTTTTGAATTCAGTTCATAACTCAGATGGAATGAATTATTCATATTCTAAAGAGATTACTTCCGGAGTTGCAGATGTTGAACTTAGCAAAGATGAAAGAAGAGCATTGGAAAAAGCTTTGGAAAGTACAAAAAGATAAAGAATTTTAAAAAAATAAGAGAAAAAATAGAATCAAAAAATTGAGTTATAATAACGGATGATATTTAATAGATAGCATCTAACAAAAATACCAATAAGGGTACCTACAATTAACAGATACCTGGAAATAAATAAATATTTTGGAGGAGATCAAGATGATCGACATTAAATTTTTACGTGAGAATCCAGATGTAGTAAGAGAAAACATCAAAAAGAAATTTCAGGATGAGAAGCTTCCTCTTGTAGATGAAGTTATCAAACTGGACGAGCAGAGAAGAACAAACCAGCAGGAAGCTGATGAAATTAGAGCTCACAAGAATAAGATTTCCAAAGAAATCGGTGGACTTATGGCACAGGGCAAAAAAGATGAAGCTATGGCCCTCAAGGATGAAGTAGCCAAGGAAGCAAAGAGACTCGAAGAGCTCGAAGAGAATCAGAAAAAGCTTGATGAAGAAGTAACAAATAAAATGATGATCATCCCTCAGATTATTGATGAGTCAGTACCTATCGGTAAGGATGATTCACAGAATGTGGAAATCGAGAAGTTCGGTGAGCCTGTTGTTCCGGATTTTGAGATTCCTTATCATACAGATATTATGGAAAGCTTTGACGGAATTGATCTTGATGCAGCAAGAAGAGTAGCAGGAAATGGTTTCTACTATCTCATGGGAGATATTGCAAGACTTCATTCTGCAGTTATTTCTTATGCAAGAGACTTCATGATTGATAGAGGCTTTACTTACTGTGTACCACCTTTCATGATCCATGGAAATGTAGTAGCCGGAGTTATGAGTTTCCCTGAGATGGAAGCAATGATGTACAAGATTGAAGGTGAAGATCTTTACCTTATCGGTACAAGTGAGCATTCAATGATCGGTAAATTTATCGACCAGATCATTCCTGAAGAGGAAATGCCTAAGGCTCTTACAAGCTATTCACCATGCTTTAGAAAAGAGAAAGGTGCACATGGTATCGAAGAAAGAGGTGTTTACAGAATTCACCAGTTCGAGAAACAGGAAATGGTAGTTATCTGTAAGCCTGAAGAATCCAAGGCATGGTATGACAAGCTTTGGAAGAATACAGTAGATCTTTTCAGATCAATGGATATTCCTGTACGTACTCTTGAGTGCTGCTCAGGAGATCTTGCAGATCTTAAGTGTAAGTCATGTGATGTTGAAGCTTGGTCACCAAGACAGAAGAAGTATTTTGAAGTTGGTAGCTGCTCTAATCTTGGCGATGCTCAGGCAAGACGTCTTAAGATCAGAATCAAGGGTAAGGATGGAAACTACCTTGCTCATACACTTAACAACACAGTTGTTGCTCCACCAAGAATGCTTATAGCATTCCTTGAGAACAATCTTCAGGCTGATGGAAGCGTACGTATTCCTGAGGTTCTTCGTCCATATATGGGTGGAAAAGAAGTACTTGTTCCAACAAAGAAAAAGGCTTAAATCTGTGACTGTTGCACAACAGTCATAATTAGTACTAGTAAATATGAGGTGAAATCCTAGTGCATAAATTTTTACGCTGCGTAGGTTTTTCAAAAATTAAAAATAGAAAAGAATTAACGGCACTTATAACAGCTTGTATACAGGATGCTACAAGAAGAAGTTATGTATCCACTGAAGATGACGGAATGGTAGCAGAGTTTACAAGGGATTTTGCTGATGACATAGGACTGGCTGTCTGCGGGGAATTTGATGAGGAAGATAAATTCATTTATGAATATTATTATCCTTATCTGATCCCATCAGGAGTCAGTACTGAAGAAGATCTCAATGTAGAGAGACATGCGGCCACTATTTCATACGAAGGAGTGTGTAATGAACCGAGGGTTGGTGTAACACTCATATTTTATCTATTGAATATGATTCCTTATATGAAATATGAAAATGAGAAAAATTTCCCGATAAGAGGAACAACACTCAGTCTTTCAGCGCTTTCTACAAAGGGACAGATTCTGATGCCTATTGCCAAAACTGAAGAGGAAAAAGAAGTAGCCAGAAAGAAAAACAATTATCGTAATAAGCTGATCAATAATGCCAGAAAAGGAGACGACACAGCAATTGAGTCTCTGACATTGGACGACATGGATATATATACATCTATTTCTAAGAAGATAAGGAAAAATGATGTTTATAGTCTTGTTGATTCTTATTTTATGCCATTCGGAGTAGAGTGTGATCACTATTCTGTTCTGGGAGAAATTACTGCAACCAGAAAAGTTACAAACAGATTTACAGGTGAAATAGTTCACATTATGAGGATCAATTGCAATGATCTGGAGTTTGATCTTGGAATTAATGAAATTGATCTTCTCGGAGAACCGGCTGTCGGTAGAAGATTTAAGGGAAACATTTGGATGCAGGGACAAATAAATTATCCTGATTCCAAAGACAATAAAGGAAATTAAAAATATTTAAGGAGGAACAAAAATGGCAACACCACATAATAGTGCAGAAAAAGGCGATTTCGCTAAGACCGTCCTGATGCCTGGAGACCCATTAAGAGCTAAATTTATAGCAGAGAATTTCCTTACAGACGTTAAATGCGTTAATGAAGTAAGAGGAATGCTCGGCTTTACAGGAAAATATGAAGGAAAAGAAGTATCTGTAATGGGACATGGTATGGGTATTCCTTCAATTGGTATCTATACATATGAGCTTTTCAATTTCTATGATGTTGACAATATTATCAGAGTAGGCTCTGCAGGTGGAATGCAGGACGATGTTAATGTAAGAGACATAATTTTTGCTATGGGTGCACACACTGATTCCAACTATGGATTCCAGTTCGGTCTTCCTGGAACATTCTGTCCTACAGCTACATATGACATCCTCGAGAAGGCTGTTAATATAGCTAGAGAAAAGGGTGTAAGATACCATGTAGGAAACGTTCTTGCTTCTGATGCTTTCTATAAAAAGAATTGTGATGAAGCTGATCGTTATAGAAATCTTGGATGTCTTGCTGTTGAGATGGAGACAGTAGCTCTTTATATGAATGCTGCAGAAGCTAAAAAGAATGCTCTTACAATTCTTACTGTATCTGATCACCTCTACAAGACTGAGGAACTCTCAGCAATAGAGCGTCAGAACAGCTTCACAGACATGATGGAGATTGCTCTTAAGACTGCAATCAAGCTTTGATAGATAGTAATCCCAATAATATGAAAGATTATATACAGCTGTTACAAATTAGTTTGTTAACAGCTGTATTTTTAAAGAAAATGAGACTAATATTTGTTCGACACGGAGAGCCTGATTATGCTAACGACTGCCTGACAGCCAATGGTGAAATACAGGCTAAGGCAACAGCCACGAGACTTGAAAAAGAAAACATTAAAAAAATATATTCATCTCCTATGGGAAGGGCAGTTGCAACAGCCGTTTATACAGCTAAAGACCATGACCTTGATATAAATAAGCTGGATTTTATGCACGAAATAGACTGGGGTGATAAAGACAGTGACAGTCAGGAAAAAATACCTTTTGACGGACATCCTTGGTCACTTGGTTACAAGCTTCTTACAGAAAATCCTGAGTATATCGGAAGTAATAACTGGTCATCACATCCATATTTTCAAAAGAACAGATGCAGTAACTATTTTGAACCAATATCAAAGGGAATAGATGAGCTTTTATCAGAATATGGGTTAAAAAGAGAAAACGGATTTTATAGATGTGTAGAAAAAAATGATGATACTATAGCTCTTTTCGCACATGGCGGATCAGGAGCTGTTCTCTTTTCCCACATACTGAATATGCAGTTTCCGGCGGTGCTAACCATGCTTCCATATGGAGTATGCTCAGTTTCTGTAATTGCATTTGACGGAGAAGCAGGAGATATGGTTATTCCCAGGTTTGAGATATTCAATGATATGAAGCATCTTGAAAAAGTAAAACTTGAGAAGATGAATTTTGGAAAGTGATAATCTTGATTAGAGAAATTCATTGTGATAATATATATAAGCGTGCTGACTGCGACATTCAGTCAGCACATTCATATTGTGTTTCCGTAGCTCAGCAGGATAGAGCGTTCGCCTCCTAAGCGAAAGGTCGTGCGTTCGAATCGCATCGGGAACATTGAAGGGAAGTGCTTTTTGCACTTCCTTTTTTATTTTCCCCGAAAAAGTGAGTGAGTATGAGTGAAAAGTTGAAAAAAACATTTGAGGACGTTATAATTTATTCAAAGAGATTTTATTAAAACGGATTTTAATAAAAATGATTTTAATAAAATGGAGGCTTTAGATGTTTATTGGAAGAGAGCGAGAATTACAGTCGTTAGAGACAGTGTATGCTAAAGAAGGTTTTGGAATGACCGTTATTTATGGTAGACGAAGAGTGGGTAAGTCTACGCTTATTACTGAGTTTATAAAGGAAAAGAAAGCAATATTTTATACAGCTACAAAAGTGGGAGCAGATAGAAATCTAGAGCTTTTTGCTAAACAGGTTTTAGATGTGGTAGATCCGGATTATAGTGGCGTAGCGTTTTCTTCTCTTGAAAATGTGCTTGATATACTAACCAAAAGGACATCTGTATCAGATGGGAAAGTAATTCTTGTTATTGATGAGCTTCCATATTGGGCAGAGAAGGATGAAGCGCTTCTTTCCATTCTTCAGAAATACATAGATACACAGTGGCTTGATAAAAATCTCATGTTGATACTCTGTGGCTCAGCGCTAAGCTTTATGGAAAATAAAGTACTTAGCGAAAAGAGTCCTGTGTTTGGAAGACGCGATTCTCAAATCAAGCTGGAAGCATTTAATTACAGGGATTCAGCATTATTTGTTCCCAATTATTCACCTGAAGATAAGGCTGTTTGTTATGGCGTAACTGGTGGTGTAGCCAAATATCTGGCTATGATCGATTCGACAAAAAGCTTGGATGATAACATAAAAAGATTGTTCTTTAATACAGATGGGTATCTCTTTGATGAGACTAAGAATCTTCTTACGCAGGAGTTTGCGGATGTTACCTTGGTAAACAATATTATTGAGCAAGTAGCTTCTGGAGAGAATACATTAAATATCATTGCTTCTAAAGTAAAAGAGAAAGATGCTACAGTACTGTACTCTTTGGAAAAACTGATCGATGTAGGATTGGTAGAAAAGAAAAAGTGCATAACAGAAGAAAAGAACAAGAAGAAAACTCAGTATGTGCTTAAAGACCATATGTTTAAGTTCTGGTATGAGTTTATACCGAAAGCTATAAGCGTAATAGAGATGGGACAAGGTGAACTTTATTATGATAAGGTTGTAAAGCCGCAGCTACATGCGTTTATGGGAAGTGTATTTGAGGAAATGTGCAGGTACTATACCCTCGAACATGGGATACAAGGAGCATTTGGATCATTCATAACTGAGGCAGGAACATGGTGGGGCGTGGAGCAGCTTCAAGATGACACTGGTAAGTGGTATCAGCAGGCAACAGACATTGATGTAGTGGGGCTTTCCACAGTTGATAACACTGCCGTGATTGGTGAATGTAAATTCAAAAATGAGAAAATTGATAGAGGTGTATACGAAACTCTATTAGGAAGAGCGAGGCTGATCGCAGGTAAATACAATGTTACAAAGTATCTTCTGTTTTCGTTAAGCGGATTTACAGATTGGTTTGATACGCAAGATAAAACCAATATTGTACTGATAACAGTAGAGGATATGTATCATTAAAAAGCGCAGACGTCTGCGTATATTGACATTAATTTAACGAATATTAAGTTTAGGTGGCTATAAATGATAATCAAGATAGCTGAATATGAATGTACCGAATGCTGGGATGGAGTTTTTTACAAGAAGCTTTCAGACTACCCTAATATTACAGAATGGGAAATCCAGACAGTATATGATTTCATAAATTACGAAAAACAAAATGGCAGGGCTTGTTCTGTAGAAGCTGATGATAGTATCTTAAAAAAGATTGAAGAATATAGGAAAATATATGATGTAAGACATTCTATCTTGATAATGATTGTAAGGACATCTGGAGTTGGTCAGAGAAAGTGTATGAATTTGTAAAGGGTGAAAAACGATGAAGGTGGGGATAGTCTAACCTTCTTCCTAAGAAAAAATTAATAAAGGATAGCCGTCAGGTTGCTATAAATATACACTTAATTATGATAAAATTATTAGTACAAAACAGATGACCCGTTTATAGCAAGGAGGGCAAGTATGACTATAACCAAAAACCTGAATGGTGATCAACTTGAAATTGTACTTGAAGGCAGACTTGATACAATGACAGCTCCTGACTTAGAGCAGGTAATAAGAGAAAGTCTGGATAATGTTAGGAATCTGACTGTTGATATGAAGAATCTGGAATATGTTTCTTCTGCTGGTCTAAGGACTCTTCTTATTGCCAAAAAACAGCTCCACAACAAAGGAAACGTGAAAATTGTCAATGCCAATGACATTGTGAAAGAGGTATTTGAAGTAACAGGCTTTGATGAATTACTAGACGTTGAGTGATCTGCGCTAAGGAGGTGCTATAGATGAAGTCAGATGTTGTTACAATTGATAATAAAGGATTGGGATTTAAAGAAGCTGTAGAGGCAACCAAAAAAATAGCTGATTTTAACGGGCTTGGTGACAAGGAATCATTAAAGCTTCAGTTATGTGCTGAAGAGATGCTCAGCATGGCACGCAGTATTACCGGAGAAATTAAGGCTTCTTACTGGGTCGAGTGCGAGAATGGCAAGTATGATCTAAAGATGACAACGCAGACTGTGATGGACAAGGAAAAGAGACACCTTCTTCTTTCTTCTGCCTCATCACATAAAAATGAAGCAGCAACAACCTTTTTGGGAATGCTAAGAGATGCCTTTGAAGAGGCTATGCTCTCCGAAAGTGATAAAACATACTATGAGCTTCCGGACGAAATTGCTTCTGACGTTGTTGGAAGATATATTGATGATCCTGAGTGGGATCGTTATGAACAATCAGTACTTAAAAAGCTCGCTGATGATATTAAGATTTCTATCAAAGGCGGAGTAGTAGAAATGACGGTTACAAAAGCTTTCTGAAATATACTTGAGTAGACATAATAGAATTCAATATATGAAGTCTGTTAGTGGTTTGTAATACTCGCAATATTTTTCAAATAATAATCAGGGTCGGCTTATCAAAAAGAGCTGACCCATTTTTGTTGTACAAGACCGGCAAGCGAATGGATGCGGTTCTTTGTAATATAAATAAATACCCGCAACAATTAGGTAGATGTCAGGGCTCTAATCTATTACTATGGATTCTAGGAGGGTGAACTTATGGATGAGGGCAAAAAACTGATAGTAAAGAAATTAAGACCATATCTGTATCTTTTGGACGAGAATCATGAGTGTACAGGTTTTCTTGTCATTGGGGAAAAGAAAGCCTGTCTTATAGATACAATGCTGGCTTTTCACGATTATAAAAAGGTAATAGAAGAAATAACTGACAAACCTGTCATAGTTATAAATACTCATGGCCATCCGGACCATATTTACGGAAATATCTTTTTTGACGAGGCATATATTAATCCAAAAGATATTCCGATGACAAAAGAATTCATCGAAGATCCTGAGTTTATAGAAGAATGTAATGAAAGAGGATTGACTTTCCCTCCTTTTAAAGAAATAAAGGGAGGCGACGTTGTAGACCTTGGCGGGAAAACGCTTGAAGTTTACGATCTTCCGGGCCATACTCCCGGAGGAATAATACTGCTTCTAAAAGAGGATAGGATTCTTTTTACAGGAGATGCAATCAATCATCATCTGTGGCTGCAGGTTCCACATGCAATGACTTATAGAGAATGTGTCAAGGCAATTGACGATGTTCTGTTTTTGGAAAAAGAGGCAGATTATATTCTTCACGGACACGCAAGAGATTTTGATGACATTTCTCTGATGCGCTGTGTGAGGAATGGTATTCAGGAAATAGTTGATGGTAAGACAGAAAATGATATGCCCTATGAGTGGTTTGGCGGAGTCTGCAAACAGCATCCGTTCAAGGTTGTAGAAGGCAGACAATATCAGCAGGATGATCATGTTATCGTGTACATTGAAGGAAATATCTAGAATTATATTTTTAGGAAGGAATGGGGAAAATGGCAGAAAATTTTTTTCCGCTGAAGACTAAGCACTTCATTATTGCACCTGGCAATGTGAAAAATGTTTTAGAAGAGGAGTGGAGCGTAACACTTAACGATGGTGACAAGGCAAGAGTCGGCAGTATCCACTTTGAAAACGGCATTTTAAATGGCGAAGTTCAGATGGAAGTTGAACTTGAGAAGGAGTATGAAAAGAGTAAATATGTACAGGAGCTCTTTTATTCAATGGCGCGCTTTGTTTTTCAGTCTGATGATATCAGAGAAATCTCAACGCAGTGCAGGCATGAAAATGACCATAGAGTAAAGGGACTGGAAAAAGCCGGTTACGTATTTAGACAGTTTAAAGATGGAAACGACTATTACTCCATGAAAAAGCAAAAGACTTCATGGACCGGATTATATGTTTTCATCGGCCTGATTGCGGGATTTATTCTGGGACTTACAGTATCAAATCTCTTTATGGGGACAATTATTGGAGTATTATCAGGTGCAATCATAGGATTTCTACTTGATAAAAGAGAAACCGGTAAAAACAAATAAAAATAGCAAGGAAAGAGAAAATATGGAAGAAAAAATAACACTTACAATTCCCAAAAAGAAAAATATTGCGCTTATAGCTCATGATGGAAAAAAGGCTGAGCTGATCAAATGGTGCAAGGATAATTCAGAAATCTTAAAAAGGCACTTTTTGTGCGGAACAGGAACAACAGCCAGAATGATAGCAGATGCAACAGACCTTCCTGTCAGAGGTTATAATTCAGGACCACTTGGCGGAGATCAGCAGATTGGTGCCAAGATTGTAGAAGGTAAGATCGATTTTGTAATATTCTTTTCAGATCCTCTTACAGCGGCACCTCATGACCCTGACGTAAAAGCTCTTATGAGAATTGCGCAGGTTTACGATATTCCATTTGCCAACAACAAAGCAACTGCAGATTTTCTGATAAATTCATCACTTATGGAAGAGGAATACAATCACGATGTTATTAACTTCCAGCAAAATATTGAGCACAGAGCAGAAACACTGCCTAATAAGTAATTATGCGGGAGGACAATATGAGTGTTTTACAATACACAGAGATAAGTAATATCTCTTCAGATAAGATCAATATCCTTGGAAGAACAGGTAAAAAGCGTCAGCCTCTGCCTGTCTTTTTCAATGGAGGCGGAGTAGAGGTTGTTGTTACAGGATCTGAACTTTGGATTGATCTGGAAACAGATTCTGATGTCAATGAAATGTGGGTTGCACTTGAGATAAATGGCGCGTTTATAGCAAGACAGATGCTACTTCCGGGGGAGCACAGCCTGTGCCTGTTTAGGAGCATGGAAAAGACAACGCCTAAGAGAGTCAGATTATATAGAGAGCTTCAGGCAATGAATGACGATCCCAAGGTTAAGCTTCTGTTCAAAGGATTTAAACATGATGGAGAATTTCAAAATGTTCCTGTATATAGCAGAAAGCTTGAATTTATCGGAGACAGCATAACATCAGGAGAAGGCAGCTACGGAGCATTTGATGATGTAGACTGGATCCCAATGTATATGAGCGCTTCTGCTAACTATGCGACTATGACAGCCAAGGCACTTAACGCAGATTATCACCTTGTTTCTCAGGGAGGCTGGGGAGTATTCTGCGGATGGGATAATGATGTAAGGCATAATCTTCCTTCTGTATATGAGAAAGTATGCGGCCTTGCAAAAGGTGAAATGAACGAGGAACTGGGAGCTCAGGAAGAATATGATTTTGCAAGCTGGCAGCCTGATGCGATTATTGTTAACCTCGGAACTAATGACGTTACTTCTTTTAACCAGCCTGAGTTTTTAAATCCTGACGATGGCAAGACCTACAAGATGAGGACAAACACTGACGGAACCAGAAACAGAGAAGATGAGCTCAAAATAGTTTCTGCAATAATTGATTTTTTGACTATGTTAAGAAAACATAATCCAAATGCGCAGATCATATGGAGCTACGGAATGTTAGGCAGTGATCTCAATCTTGTTATAACAGAGGGAATAAATAAATATAAGGAAAATGCGGGAGATGAAAAGGTTTCATTCTTCCAGCTTCCAAATACAACAATGGAAAACTTCGGATCTCATATGCATCCAGGACCCAAATCACATCAGAATGCGGCAAAAGAGCTGGTGGATTATTTGAGAAATAAACTTGGCTGGTTTGAATGATTAGTTTTAAAGTAAGTATCAAAACCAACAATATTTTCTCAAAATAATCGGAAATATTGCCATTTGTTTATGAGACGGGCCATGTTAGAATACACATAGGTAGGTTTAATAACATATTATTGCGCACAACTGATGAGGCTCCTTATCAGTTGCATTTTTGCGCTGTTCGGAGGGCAAGCGATGGACAAATCATTTCCAGAAATAAAGACCTTTTTTGGCTTTGGATGTATGAGACTTCCAATGATCGGGTCAGAAGTAGATATTGAGCAGTTCAAGGAGATGGTTGATTACTTTATTGATAATGGTTTCAACTACTTTGATACAGCTCACGGATACATTGATGGCAAGTCAGAGAAGGCTATTAAAGTAGCTATTTCAGACAGATATCCAAGAGAGAAATTTCTTTTAACTAACAAATTATCAGATTCCTACTTCCACAAGGAAGAGGACATCAGACCATTTTTCCAGAGTCAGCTTGAGTTCTGTGGTGTGGAGTACTTTGACTTTTATCTTATGCATGCTCAGAATGCAAGAAATTTCGAGCAGTACAAAGAGTGCAGAGCGTACGAGACAGCATTTGAGCTGAAAAAAGAGGGTAAGATTAAGCACGTAGGTCTGTCTTTCCATGACAGTCCTGAGGTTCTTGATAAGATTCTTACAACTTATCCTGATGTTGAAATCGTGCAGATTCAGTTCAACTATGTGGACTACGAGGATCCAGCTGTTCAGAGCCGTAAGTGCTACGAGGTTTGCCGTAAGCATAATAAGCCTATGATTGTTATGGAGCCAGTTAAGGGCGGAAGCCTTGTTAAGCTCCCTGAGGAAGCTCAGAAGGTATTCGATGAGATGGGCACAGGCCTTTCAAATGCAAGCTATGCCATCAGATTTGCAGCTAATCAGGAGGGTATCAGAATTGTTCTTTCTGGTATGAGTGACATGGCTCAGATGAAGGACAACGTTTCCTTCATGAAGGACTTCCAGCCTCTTTCAGATAAAGAGCTGGCTGCGATTGCCAAGGTTACAGCAATCTACAAGGGCAAGGACATGATTCCTTGTACATCCTGTCACTACTGCGTTGAGCAGAATCACTGTCCTATGAATATCAAGATTCCTGAGATGTTCGGATGTCTTAATACTTACAAGATATTCAATGACTGGAATCAGAAGAGATATTACAGAGAGCAGCTTGCTTCTGGCGAGAACTCACCAGCCAGCGCCTGCATAGAGTGTGGCGGCTGTGAGGCAGTTTGTCCTCAGCATCTCGAAATCAGAAACCTTCTCAAGGAAGTGGCTAAAGAGCTGGAGTAATCTAATTTAATAGAAATGTCAAAAGGCGGCACTATTGTAAATGAAGCAGTAGTGCCGCTATTTATATTAAACATAAATATGAGTAAAAATTTAGTAAAAAAATGAATTATAATATATAAGCAGATATATTATCATGATTTGTAGAATGACAAAAATGATAATCATAGAGCAAATCATCAATTAAAGGAAATAAAGAGGCCTATTTATTCATGAGTGTAAAAATTATGGGGAAAAACACGATGAGAAGAAAACTATCTGCCGGGATACTTGCAGGGATATTAGCAGGAAGTCAGCTTGTTGGGTGCGGAAGTGCGAGTGCAGAGCATGACAATACTAATGAAGCGGTGCAGGAAAGATCAGATACCGAATTTATTGATAAAACAAGTAATGAAATCGATTCATCTGACAGCACCGAGAATAAAGCAGATAATGATATTGAGGAGACAATAGCAAATATGGAGATTTCAAGGACAATCAAGCTTGATACCAGTAATATTCAGACATTTAACGATACTAATGGTGATGGATATGGAGAATTTCAGGGTTTTGGAACAAGCCTTTGCTGGTGGGCTAACAGATGCGGATACAGTGAGAAGCTTACTCAGGATTCAGCCGAGGCCTTTTTTAACAAGGAAACAGGACTTGGTATGACAATAGGCCGATACAATGTTGGCGGCGGAGATAACGTAACAACAGAAGACATCACAGCTTCGATGAAGGAGGAAAACCCCTTTATTCACAAGGATCACATCAGAAGATCAGACTCAGTAGTTCCGGGCTATGCTACAGATGTTACGAAAATAGATTTGTCCGAGAATACCAAAGAGTATTACGAGACCAATTTTGCAAGAGCTGACTTCGACTGCGGATTTGCATGGAACTATGACTGGAATGCAGACAAGAATCAGATGAATATCCTGATGGCTGCAGCAAAGGCTGCGGGAGATGAATTTATTGCAGAAGCCTTTTCTAATTCGCCCCCATATTTCATGACAGTTTCAGGATGCACATCAGGCGGAGAAGACCCTTCAGTTGATAATCTCAGAGAGGACTCCTATACAGCGTTTGCCTGCTATATGGCAGATGTAATAGAGCACTGGGCAAAAGAGGGAGTGATAAATTTCCAGAGCGTTGATCCTATGAATGAGCCCGCATCAAGCTACTGGAAATATGAAAGCGAGAAGCAGGAAGGATGCCACTTTTCTCAGGGAGAGTCGCAGTCAAGGATACTTGTTGAGCTTAATAAAGAGCTTCAGAATAAGGGTATAAACATAATAATCTGCGCATCTGACGAAACCAGTATTGAAGCGGCTATCATGTCTTATAAGAACCTTTCTGCAGAAGCCAGAGAAGTAGTGAGCAGAATAGATACCCATACTTATCAGGGAACACAGAGAAATATGCTAAGGACAATTGCTCAGGAAGCAGGTGTTAATCTGTGGATGAGCGAAGTTGACGGAACCTATTCTATTGGTAAAAAAGCTACCAAAATGAGCGCAGCTCTTGGTTTTACAGAAGCTATCATGACAGACTTAAACGGCCTTATGCCAAGCGCATGGATAATGTGGGACGCAGTAGACCTACATGTAGATTCAAATAATAAATATGATACCTGCACAAGAGCAGAAGCAGACAAGATAATTGAGGAGGGCACTCCTTTTTGGGGAATTGCAATTGGAGATCACGATAAACAGGAGCTCCTTCTTAGCAAAAAATACTATGCTCTTGGACAGTTCTCAAGATATATCCGCCCTGGATATACCCTTGTTGGTTCATCGGATAATACAGTAGCAGCAGTTAACAAGGAAGATAAGAGTATTGTTATAGTAGCACTTAATACAAATTCAGATGATCTTAAATGGGAATTTGATCTGTCTAAGTTTGAAACCGGAACAGGAAACATCACAGCAATCAGGACAAGTGGCGATGAGAACTGGGCAGATGTAACGGATTCATGTGGAATTACACAAAACGGCAATACATTTACAAGCTTTATCAAGGGAAGTTCTGTTACTACATTTATTATCAGGTAATAATATAGGATACCGAATAAAGTCATGACTAAACAAATATGAGAAATTAGCAGTTTCTGAATATTCGTATATCATATTGGTAGCGTTAAGGAATGCGAAGGGGGAATATGGCAACACTTAAAGAAATTGCGGCGGAAAGCGGCTTTTCTATAGCGACGGTTTCAAGAGTTCTTAATGAGGATGACACATTAAATGTACCTGAATCCACAAGAGAACTTATTATTGAGACAGCTGGGCGACTTAATTACAAGACCAAGACTGAGAGGAAAAGAGATGAAGCAGCCAAAAAAAGGGGTCTTCATAAGCTTTCAAGCGTTGGAATTGTAGAAATGCTCAGTGTAGGTGAGCAGATAGAAGATGCTTATTACATGTATCTTAAAAACAATGTTGAAAAAGTATGCATGGAAGAAGAAATAGAAGCGGTTCCAATGCAGTATGATGAAGGGCTTTCTGAATACAGGAACATGGGAAGGCCCGTTGATGGAATAATAGCCATAGGGCAGTTCTCAGAAGACAGAATATCAGCCATGAGGAAAAGAACTGAGAAAATAGTTTTCGTAGATTCTTCTCCGGATGAGCAGAAATACTGTAGCATTAAGACAAACTATGAAACAGGCGTAAGACAGGGAGTAGATTATCTTGTAAGGCAGGGACATGTGAACATAGCTTTTGTCGGACCGGAGAATTCAAGGGATTCCAAGGCTGTTACAGCACCTGAAGACAGACGCCGAATATTTAAGGCAATTACCAGAGAATACGGTAACAAAGTGCATCCTGAGACCATAGATGTCACAGGAACAGCGAGAAATGCCACAGAAAATATCACAAAATTCATTATAGGAGATAATAATCTTAGACCTGATGAAGAGAAAGTGACAGCTCTTTTTACCTACAATGAAGCAACAGCTCTTGGAGCAATCAAGGCAGTTCAGAATTCAGGCTTAAGAGTTCCTGAAGATATAAGTGTTCTTGGATATAACGACACAGTTCTTGCCTCCTATATGCAGCCACCGATAACAGGAATCCATATTTATATGGACGAAATGGCAAGGGCAGCGGTCGAAGCTCTTACCAAGCTGATCAACGGGTATGTCAATATTCCATTTACAACACTAATACCAACTACTCTCAAAGAGAGGGGAAGTATCAGAAAAAAGCAGTAATATAGCGGAAAAATGAACATGCGAAGACTTATAGGCATCCATCAAAATGATGGGTGCTTATTTTTGTGGAAAAACACGAAAAGATGTGAAATAAACTTGCTAAAAATGTGCAAAATATTTGAAGTAAAATTTTAGTAAAAATGCAATATAGTATTATATTACAATTAATCTTAGAATTTTAAGTGGAAGAGTTAGCGATAATTTATAAATTATCACTAACTTATTTCGTCACAAGGCAACTCGGTATGAAAAAGTTGAAAGGGGAAAAAGAATGCAAAGGAATTGGAGGAGAGTACTAGCTTCAGTACTTGGTGTGACGACTGCGTTTACAACAGCCTTTACATCAGGAAGTGCCGCCACTGTGACCACACAGGCTGCAGAGGGCAAAGTTGACAGAACTGTTAAGCTGTCACCGGCAATAGCCTCAGTATTTAACGATACTGATGGCGATGGATTTGGAGAATTCCAGGGATTTGGTACAAGTCTTTGTTGGTGGGCTAACCGTGTAGGCTACAGTGATGAGCTTACAAAACAGTCGGCAACTGCTTTCTTCGATAAAGAAGAAGGCCTTGGTATGACAATCGGCAGATACAATGTAGGTGGCGGTGATAATGTTGGGGAATCACCTGAAGTACCTGTTAATGAGAAGGCTTATTTTTATGACACATCATCTGAGAACCTTAGTTACAGCGGTTCTAAAATGAGTGTTTCAACAAATACCAGTTTGGCAGATGCAAGCTATTCCAAGTCAGATGCTGATTTTGGACTTACTTCTGGCCAGAAAGTAGGCTCTTTTAACGCAATTGGATGGATCAATAATCTTGATGGCGAGATTGGATCAGGAGATAATCTCCACTATTTGATCAATTCAGAAGAAGATGGAACTTATACTATCAAAATGTTGTTCACTTTATCAGGAACAAACAAAAGAGGCGTTAGTATAAAGGTTACTTCAGAGGATATGACAACATATAGCCATGAAAACAAAGAGGCTGGAACAGAAGGGGAAGTTGTCGTATCAGGCGATGATCTTGAGGGTGATAGTAAGAAAGATGAAGCAGCAAGTGAGGCTACATCAGCAGAAGAGAAGGCTGCAGATGAAGCGGTAACAGAGGCTTCAAAGGAAAAAGATGAAGTATCAGAAGATTCATCAGATAGAGCATCTACTGCAAGTTCTGAAGATATTTCTGAAGAAGAAACAAAGGAAGAGACAACAGATGAAGCTGCAAGTGAAGACTCAGTAAATCCTGTAACAGATAAAGAAAGTGCTACAGATAAGCTTCTTGCAGTCACTAACGGAGAGTCCAAGGTTTACACAGTTCCTTCATCAGAAGTTAATAAGAACCTTGTAGCTTCCGGAAATAACAACATGCTCTACGTTGTTACTTTTAGCGATGTTGAGCTTAAGGCCGGAGTTAACAAGATTGATATCGGCGGAGCAGATGGTGACTGGTGTCTTGATTTTGTTAAGATGGCAGTTATTAAGTCAGGTGAGGAAGGCGTGCTTCCTGAGAGCAGTGATTTCCTTCACGGAGCTCACATAAAGAGATCAGACTCTATCGTTCCCGGCTATGCAACAGATGTAACCAAGATCAATCTTGAGAAGCATGATGCTGAGTATTATGAGACAAACTTTGTTAGAGCTGATTTTGACTGCGGATATGCATGGAACTATGACTGGGATGCTGACAGAAACCAGATGAACGTTCTCATTGCAGCAGCACAGGCAGCCGGAGATGAGTTTATCGGCGAGGCATTTTCAAATTCACCTCCATATTTCATGACAGTATCTGGCTGCTCATCAGGCGGCGTAGATCCAAACGTTGATAATTTAAGAGAAGATTCCTATACTGCATTTGCATGCTATATGGCTGATGTTATTGAGCACTGGGCAGATGAAGGAGTAATAAACTTCCAGAGCACAACTCCTATGAACGAGCCTTACACAAATTACTGGTCAGCATTTAACAACAAGCAGGAAGGCTGCCACTTCGACATAGGAGAGTCTCAGTCCAGAATTCTTGTTGAGCTTAA
Source organism: Butyrivibrio proteoclasticus B316 (assembly GCF_000145035.1). Taxonomy (NCBI): domain Bacteria; kingdom Bacillati; phylum Bacillota; class Clostridia; order Lachnospirales; family Lachnospiraceae; genus Butyrivibrio; species Butyrivibrio proteoclasticus. The sequence continues at coordinate 3,527,599 of NC_014387.1, read as the reverse complement.
TAAAGAGCTTGAGAAAAAAGGCATTGATATTCTCATCTCTGCTTCTGATGAGACAAGTATCGATACTGCAATAACCTCTTTTAACGCATTAACAGATGATGCAAAAGAAGTAGTAGACAGAATCGATGCTCACACATACTCAGGTTCAAACAGAGCCGGACTCAAGGCGCTTTCTGAGTCTGCTGGCAAGAACCTCTGGATGAGTGAGGTAGACGGAACATTTACAGCAGGCACAAATGCTGGAGAAATGAGAGCCGGTCTTGGCTTCGCGCAGAGAATAATCACAGATGTAAATGGCATGATGCCATCAGCATGGATCATGTGGGATGCAGTAGATGTCCACATCGATTCAAATAATGAATTTGATACAGCAACCAGAGAGTCTGTTGAGAGAACTCTTTCAAACGGAGATGGCTTCTGGGGAATCGCAATAGCAGATCATGATACCCAAGAGCTTCTTCTTAGCAAAAAGTATTACGCATTTGGACAGTTCTCAAGATATATAAGACCAGGTTATGCAATAATCGGATCAAGTGATTCTACAGTAGCAGCTTACGATCCAAAGGAAGGTAAAGTTGTTATTGTAGCAGTTAATACTGCAGAAAACGACCAGACATGGAAATTCAATCTTCAGGATTTCTCTGAGATTGGCTCCAAAGTAACTGCAATCCGTACAAGCGGATCAAGAGCAGATGGCGAGAACTGGGCAGACGTTACTGCTTCAGATGATATCGTAGTAGATAAGGCTACCAAGAATGTGACTGCAACTCTTAAGGCTAATTCAATCACAACTTATATTGTTGAGGGTGTTGTGTATGATAGCAGCGCAGAGTCAGTGGTAGCAGTAGATGATAAGAATATCTACGCGGCGAAGGGAACACTTCCTGTTCTTCCGGAGACAGTAAGCGTTAAGACCAGTAAGAATAATACAATCAATGCAAAAGTTACATGGGATCTTGAAAATGTAGACCTTGCCACAGCTAGTGAGGTTACAGGAACACTTGATGGATACGGATATGAAGTAACATATGCTATCAAGTACGTTGATCCTAACATGGCATGGTACATTGATTGTAACGACAACGAAGTAGGTCATACTTCCTACAGAACAATGGACTCCTATGCAGATCTCTTCAACGAGGTTTCTGATCAGAAGTACGATGGAACCTGGGGAAGACTTGCAGATTACGGTGCATACAATAATTCGGACGATGACCCATGGGCATATGGCTGGTATGCATATTCTAATCAGAGCATTGATTATACAGTTCCTCTTGAAGCTGGCAATTACACACTTACCTTTGGATTTAAGGAGTGGTGGAATCAGTCACGACCTATGTCAATTTATGCGGTGACTGATGGTGGCGAAACACTCATAGGTAATACAAATACCAAGAACGGTAATAACAACTGGAATACACCTGTTTACAGCTATAGCCAGGAGGAAGCAGGAAATGTAACTTTCTCTGTAAGGAAAAACGGTGGTCCTGATCCTGTTCTTTCATTTATCAGAATTCAGAAGAATTTGAATCTGGATGAATTAAAGAGCGTTCTTGCAAAGGCTCAGGTCATGGATACATCTGACTATTCAGAGTCCAAGTCAGCTCGTCTTCATTCTCTTTTTGAAAGAGCACAGAGACTGATGCTCAGAGCAGCTACAACACAGGAAGATGTAGATCTTTTGGCAAAAGAGATTTCTGAATTTGTAGAAACAGATGGAAACGTATTCTCAGAGGAAGAAATAGCTGCAAATGACTATGTACTCTATCTTGTAGATGTTGCAAGTAAAGAAACAACTCAGGTTCCTGAAGGATATAAGCTTGGTCTATATCAGTCAGTAACTGATCAGGAAGATGCAGTTGATGCAGGAACAGGGCTTAAGTGGGGATATGGCACAGATCCTTCCTACGGTGTAAGAGTAAATGGCGGTGCATCAGATGGAACTCTTACAGGAACTTATGCTTATATGTCAGATAAGGGATGGACATATGAAAAGGGCGTAAGTGGACTGTACTACAGCTTCGAGCTTCCTGACAGAAGCAATAACGAATATCTTGTTACTATCGGTGTTAAGAGCCCTTGGAGTGCAAGAGATATAAGCTATGATCTTGAAGGTGTAAACGTTGAATCAGGTCTTAATCTTGGACAGGGTTCACTTGTTGAGCGAACATATAATGTAGAAGTTACAGACGGAACACTTAATCTGTACGCATACGCTACTAACAGAACAAGTTCTTATGTTGACCCGCTTCTTAGCTATGTAATTGTTAAAGCAGTACCTGAGTATACTTACGAAACACTGATCTCTGCAATTAACAAATACAGAGCGGAAATGGAAGGAAAAGTTTATTCAGAAAAGAGCCTTGCTGTATTTGAAGAAGCAGTAGTCAAAGCACAGGCACTTATTGACGTTAAATCAACTGATGTTGCTGCTATTAAGAAGGCTTATAAGGATCTTGAAGAGGCATTTAAAGCGTTGGCAATTGTTGTTACTTATTCATCCATAACAGGTGTAGAGGGAGCTCCACTTTATGATAATAATGGAATCCTTGTACAGGCCCATGGCGGACAGATCCAGCAGTTCACAATTGATGGAGTTACCAAGTATTACTGGTATGGTGAAGATAAGACATATGACTATCAGCCTGTTGTAGGTGTTCATCTTTATACTTCAACAGACCTTTATAACTGGACTGATGAAGGCGTACCATTTAGAGCAATACCTATTGCAGATGAAGACTATGGCAAATTCAAAGAAGCCGGCTATAAAGCAGATCTTTCAATCTTTGAAGAAGACAAATATTTTGCGTCACTGTACTCTGATTACAAGGATCAGGCTGCAGATGATTCACAGTATGACAACAAGCTTGAAGAAGTTTATTGGAATATCGCAGCTGACAGAACAGTTATGGAAAGGCCTAAAGTCCTCTATAACGACAAGACCGGTAAGTATGTAATGTGGTGGCACTGCGATGGCAATACAAAGAGCAATCCTACAGGCTCTAATTATGGTAAGGCTAAAGCCGGAGTTGCTATTTCAGATTCACCGTTTGGACCATTTAAGTTCCTTGGAGCATATAAGCTCAACTACTCAGAGACAGCAGATCATCAGTGGGATAGCGATGAATCAGCATGGGGTTCTGTAAGAGATATGAACGTCTTCAAGGATGATGACGGAACAGCTTATGTTATGTATTCTTCAGACGGCAATACAAATATGTATATTGCCAAGCTCAACGATGAGTATACATATCTTGCCAAAGATCAGAAGCATGCAGTTCTTGGTGAGGACTTCACACTTAACTTTGCCGGTGCATCAAGAGAAGCTCCTGCAATGTTCAAGTATAACGGAACATATTACATGATCACATCAGGATGTACAGGATGGGATCCAAACCCGGCCAGCTACGCATATGCAAGCAGTCCACTTGGACCTTGGACAACAGTAAATAACCCTTGTACAGATGATGGTGCAAACACAACCTATAGAACACAGTCAACTTGCGTATTTCCTGTAGATGCTGCAGCAGGCAAGTTCATCTATATGGGAGACAGATGGAATTCAGGTGATCTGAGCGAATCAAGATATGTATGGCTTCCTGTAGAATTCCTGGCTGGAAACAAGATTGCTCTTAGAAGTTATTCTAACTGGACACTTGATGAGCTTGAGAACAAGGGCGTATTTGAAATCAACACAAAGCTTCCTGAGTATGCTCTTTCAAAGGAAGACCTGGAAGAAAAGCTTCCTTCAGAGGTTGAGCTTACTCTTTCAGATGGCAGCACAGTTACAAAGGCAGTTACATGGAATACAAATTCAGCCAGACTTGTAGGTGATGTCGAGATTACAGGAACACTTGCTGATTTCAACAGATCTTTTGCAATCACTGTAAGTATGATCCCTGAGAAGATGATCTATTTCTACGACAGTGCATCAAGAAATGTTCTGGGCGATGAAGAGGCTTCTTATCTTACATCAGCAAGATCAGTTCTTAAGAAACAGCTCCGTAATGCATCAGCAGATGAAGACTTTGCTACTACTAAGGTTTCAGGATATAGAGGAGTGAGAAGCTCTGAAAATGCAGAGAAATATGATGTAGGATTTAAGAACTCCGGATCAGATATCTGGGGACATGGATTCTGGGCAGCCGGAAATAAACCAATCGACTATGTATTTACACTTGAGGAAGGTCAGTACACTGTAGCTACAGGATATCAGGAGTGGTGGAATACATCCAGACCTACAAGGATCACAGTAACTGACGCTTCCGGCAAAGAGCTTGCAAGGCAGAACTTCACTCTTGGCTCAAGTGACAGTGCAAGACTTGAAACAGTCAGCTTTGAGCTTACAGAAGATACTCAGGTTACAGTTAGAGTTGCCAAGACAGGAAATCCTGATCCTGTACTTAGCTTTATAGCTGTTATCAAGGACAATCTGGAAAAAGAGCCTGAGGATGAAGGTACACTTATCAAGAAGTATGGTAAATACTATCTTGTAACAGAAGATGGTGAGAAGCTTACAGGATTCCATGAAGTTGATGGTATTCTCAGATACTTTGATGAAAATACTGGTGTAATGGCTATAAACAAGTGGGTTACTGTAGGAGATAACAAGTACAGAGCTCTTGATGAAGGCAGGATCGCAAGTAATGAAATAATCAGAGAATACGGCTCAGATTATTATCTTGGCGAAGATGGAGTGCTTGTGACAGGTCTTTTCGATTACAATGGTGATAAGTACTATGCAAAGGCTAATGGTAAGATTGTAAAGAGCGGACTTCTGGAAATAGACGGAGAATACTATATTCCTGATTCAGATGGAAGGCTCATGCATGACATTAAGACTGAAGTATACTTCTCAGAGTATATCTTAGGTTCTGATTGCAAGGCTGTTAAGGGCTTTACAACCTATGAGGGACAGAGGTATTACGGCAAAGCTAACGGAAGAGTTGCCAAGGATTATATGTTTACAGTAGATGGTGATACATATTATGCCAAGAATGATGGAACACTTGCTGTATCTGAGACAATTACAAGATACTTCAAGAAATACACATTTGACGAAAACGGCAAACTCATAAGTGTAGGCAAGTAATATTCATGACATTTTCAAATTATAATTTTAAGTAGTTCTAAACTTCAAAGAGGGTAGTTGGGCATAAAAGCTGACTATCCTCTTTTTTCTTTTTGCTCAGAGCCAGAAGAGTATGTATGCTCTCTTATTACCTCGATTAATGAATAAAAAAATACTATAATATGACATAAGACAGTTGCTGATTTTTACAGGCAATTAGATAAGTGACAGATTGAAAAGTAAGTATAATAGGGTGTTTTGGAGGTAGACAATGGCAGATAGGCCTATTGGAAGAAAAAAGAATATAGGAGAAGGCGGATCGGGCGTACATAAGAGAGGCGATGGCCTTGGTGGCGGTCCTGTCGGAAGCAGTAACGGCTATTCAAGCGGCGGAAATGGTAGTGGATCAGGTTCAGGAGGAATGAAGAGATCAGGCGGAAGAAGTCCTCTCTTTATGATAATCGTTATTATTTTCCTGCTACTTGGAGGCGGTGGTGGTCTTACATCATTCCTTGGAGGAAGTGGTGATACGTCTACTGATTATGAGAGTGTTGCAGTGCCTCAGACTACAACGCAGCAGACTACCTCTCAGACAGGTCAGTCCCAGACTGGATTTTCAAACGGATATAACAGTAGTATGTTCGATCTGTTTGGTTCCATGCTGGGAGGAGGCAGTTCCTATACCGGTGGAAGTATGGCTTCAGCAAGCTGGAGTGATACACCAAATACTGGTAAGCTTGATACTTCCGTAGTAAGCGGAGCAAGGGCTAAGCGCACTACAATCAAGGGAAACGGGCAGGATACTATAACCATCATGGTATATATGTGCGGAGCTGACCTTGAATCAAGAGGCGGAATGGCTTCCAAGGATATTCAGGAGATGCTCTCAGCAAGATTTGATGACAGGATAAATCTTATCGTTTATACAGGCGGAGCCAAGCAGTGGCAAAACAATGTTGTTTCAAGCTCTACCAACCAGATTTATCAGATAAAAGATGGAAAATTTATCTGCATCAAGGATAATCTCGGAAGCGTACCTATGACCAAACCTGAAACACTTTCCGGATTTATTAAGTGGGGCGCGCAGAACTATCCTGCTGACAGATATGATCTTATTTTCTGGGATCACGGCGGCGGATCCACCGGTGGATATGGATATGATGAGAAGTTTTCTTCTGCAGGTGCTATGTCACTTGCAGGTATCAATACAGCGCTTAAGGATGGCGGAGTTACTTTTGACTTTGTAGGCTTTGATACATGTCTTATGGCGACAGTAGAAAATGCGCTTGTTGTATCCAACTATGCTGATTATCTTGTTGCCTCTGAGGAGACAGAACCGGGCGTAGGCTGGTATTATACTAACTGGCTCACAGCCCTTGGCAGTAACACATCAATGGAGACAACAGAAATTGGTAAAAACATCATTGATTCTTTTACCAGTGCATGTGCACAGAACTGCCCAGGACAGAAGACAACACTTTCTCTGATCGACCTGGCAGAGCTTTCCTATACAGTTCCTTCGGAGCTTGCAGATTTTTCAAAAGATACATCAGAGATGATCCGAGGAAACGACTTCGCAACAATATCGGATGCCCGTAGCAGCACAAGAGAGTTCGCAGCTTCATCCAAGATAGATCAGGTCGATCTTATCGATTTTGCGAACAAAATTGCAACACCTTCGGCAAAAGAATTAGCGACTGCTCTTAAGGGTGCGATCAAATATAATAAGACAAGCTCCAATATGACAAATGCTTATGGTTTGTCTATTTACTTCCCTTATAAGAAGACATCCAAAGTTGATTCAATGGTTGGAACTTATGAAGCTATTGGAATGGACGAGGAGTATGCAAAGTGTATTCAGAACTTTGCTTCTCTGGAAGTTGCAGGCCAGCAGGTAATGGGCGGAACATCAAGTCCAATGCCATCTCTTTTGGGAACACTTGGAAACACAGGCTCATCAAGTGCCGGTGGAAATGCATCAGCTGAGATGATTTCGCAGCTTCTGACGACATTTTTATCTAGTGACTTTAGCAGTATTTCTGGGCTTTCTTCATCAAATACAGGATTTCTTGGTAAAGGCCTTGATGTTGATCAGGCTGCAAATTATATTGCAAGTCACCAGTTTGACCCATCAGCTCTAGTATGGACTACAAATGCAGAAGATTATACCTGCATTTCGCTGTCTGCAGAGCAGTGGAAGCTTGTTCATGATCTCAAGCTCAACATGTTCTATGATGACGGTGAAGGATATGTTGATCTTGGACTTGATACTACGTTTGAATTTGATGAAGAGGGAAATCTTCTGGCTCCGGAGGATAAGACATGGCTTGCTATAGACGGTCAGATAGTTGCCTTTTATGTAATTGATGTTCAGGGTGACAGTGACAGCTACGCAATTACAGGCCGCGTTCCCTGCGAACTTAACGGTCAGAGAGCTAATCTCATCCTCATATTTGATTCGGAAAATGAAGACGGCTATGTAGCCGGTGCAAGCTTTGATTACATTGAAGGTGAGACAGAAACTGTAGCCAAGAACCTTACAGAGATAAATGTAGGTGATACTATCGATTATGTTTGTGATTACTACAACTATGACCAGACTTTCCAGCAGAATTATTATCTTGGAGAGCAGATTACAGTAGATAAAGCAATGTCTGATATGGTTATAGAAAATCTCCCTGTTGGGGAGGGCAAGGTAATCGAGACCTACTGCTTTACTGATATTTACGGACAGAATTACTGGACACCAAAGTTGGAATATTGATAATGGAAGAAAAGACAAGAGATTTTTTAGCAGGTCGAATTAAAGACCTGGCAAACAGAGCTTATTTGAACGGATTCGTGACGCATACAGATTTCCTTTCGGTATCTGAGATAGCGATGTTCTACCAGATTCTGGCGTCTGAGGGCGTTCCCGGAAATGTTCATGAGTACTGCGGCGCAAGTTATGTAGTGTACGGAGGAGCAGAAGATGCTGAGAGAGCAATGGTCTGTTTTCTTCCGGATTATCTGGATGAAGAGACCTTTCTTGTATCGGAAAAGGCTGACAACACAGTTCTAAAGTGTGTTCACATTAAGCCACTTAACAACAAATTTGCAGATGATCTTAATCACAGAGACTACCTCGGAAGTATCATGAATCTGGGAATTGAGCGTGATCAGATAGGCGATATACTTGCAGGAGATAAAGAGGCTTATATATTTGCTACACCTGACATTGCTCAGATGATGGAAAAAGAGCTGATCAGGATCAGACACACATCAGTAAGGTGCGGTATAGTTAATGCTGCAGACTGTGATATTGAACCAAAGTTCGAGGAAATAAGCGGAAGCGTTGCATCTGAGAGAATAGATGCAATTCTGGCTTTTGTATATCATCTATCAAGGTCTGAGGCACAGAAGCTGATTGAGAGTGAGTCAGTGTTCATAGATGGCAGAACGGCCTATAGCGGCGGATATGACCTCAAAGAGGGAGCGAGAGTTTCCGTAAGAGGACATGGAAAGTTTATTTATTTGGGAACTTCCAATACTACCAGAAAAGGGAGACTATTTATTTCAGTCAAGCTATTCAAATAATTAAATAATAAGCTATAAATAAGCGGCTTTTTGTGTTAATGCACAGAAAGACCGCTTATTTTTTGTGATAAACCGATATTGTTTAATATGAACACGCTCGTTATAATTATAACGAACACGTTCATAAAGGATAAAAATATGCCAAAAATCATTGATAATTTAAGAGAACAAATACAAATCGAAGCTATGCATCAGATCTTGAATAATGGCTATGCCAAGACAACTATCAGATCAGTAGCCAATGGATGCAATATTGCAGTTGGAACACTCTACAATTATTTCAAATCCAAGGATGAGCTTATAGTTTCCTTCATGTTAGAAGACTGGGAACAGTGCGTTAGCGTAATAACAGCAATACAGGACTCTGATCCGGAGGCATTCCTGAGGCAGGCTCACTCAGCCCTTGATAAATTCATCAGGAAGTATGAGAGATTGTTTTCTGATGAAGATGCTCAGAGGGTTTTTTCGGATGTGATATCCAAGAGACAGGTTCAGTTCAAGGCGCGAATTGCACAGCTGATAGCAAGAGCAGTAGAAAACTCTGACTACGATGATATAGAGTTTCTTACGCTCCATATAGCAGAATCAATTATCAGATGGACTATGGCAAATATACCTTTTGATAAACAGTATTCGATCATAAAAAAACTCGTGTGACAGATTTTGGGGGTAACACGAAGAAATAGGAGGACATACAACATGAGTAGCTTTGAGAATCTGAGGATAGTAGACAACTTTTATCAGACATCACTTTTTTTCCCAATGCCTACAGTAGTCATCAGCACTTTATGTGAGGATGGCACAACTAACTTAGGGCCTTATTCACTAATCCAGCCCTACTATGTAGCAGGTAAGGAGTATTACGCAATGCTCTTAAACTGTCGTAATTCATCAAATACAGCACAGAATATACTCCGCACCGGAAAATGTGCAATTAACTTTATTGATGATAATCCCAAGAATTTTAAAGAGGCAGTTAAGCTCTCATGGCCAGGGGACAAGCCATCAGAGAAGATGCCTAAGTGTAATTTTAGGCTGGAGAAGAGCCTTATTCAGGAGGAAAATCCTGATGACATAAGACCGATGGTTATGACCGATGCAATAGAGGTTATAGAGTGCACGTGGATGAGAGAACTTGATGGTGCAGATAAGGATCAGCCCGGACAGCTTGAAGGATATGAAGGACCTTATCATGATTTCAATGGAATCACCAGCAAATTCGGAGCGCATTTCATTCTCAGAATCGACAAGATACTTATGAAAAAGAAATATTCCGATGCCATTATAAACGGGGTAAGGGCCAAGGATTTCCCACCTCTCCCTGTAGACTACGGTTACAGAGACAGTAAGAACTTCTGGTTCCATAGAAAAAGACATATGAGAGCAGAACTGTTACAGATGAGACAGGCTTCACTTCAGTCAGTACGTTATGCGGCAGACAGGATTGATGACAAGATCAAATTCACTGATGATGCTCTCAAGCTTATGCTTAATGTTCCAAGAGTATTTCTTCCGGCAGCTCTTAAGGGATGCGTGGACTGGGCCAGAGAGAATAATGTTGAGCTCATCACTGAAGAGCATATGAAGATAATTAACGATAAGAGAGCGCAAGAGAAAAAGAAAAAATAATAATGGGGAAGGAGAGTAGGCCTATACATATAAGCCTATAGGTCTACAGGTAAGAAAATGAAAGTAGTACTTGCAGGCGCTTTTGGAAATCTTGGCGCAGATATTTTCAGATCACTTGTCAAAGAGGGACATGAAGTAGTGGCTCTGGATATGATGACAAGAGATATTGGGGTTGATGAGAAAGCATATACATTTAAAAAGGTTGATGTAACCAAGCCTGAAACTCTTAAAGGAACATGTGATGGTGCAGATGTTGTTATCACAACAGTAGGTCTTACAAAAGGATCAGCAACAGTATCTAACTATGATATCGACTATCAGGGAAATCTTAATATTCTGAATGAGGCTAAGGCCGCCGGTGTTAAGAGATTTACCTATATCTCAGTTATCAAAGCAGATAAGGCTCCAAAGGTTCCTATGCTTCACGCTAAATATCTTTTTGAAGAAGAGCTTAAAAAGAGTGGCCTTACTTATGTAATCCACCGTCCAACAGGATACTTTTACGACATTGTTAAGGTATTCCGTCCAATGATAGAAAAAGGAGAGGTTACACTCCTTGGTAAAAAACCGGTTCATGCAAATGTTATTTCAACAGAGGACTTTGGTGAGTTTATTGTTAAGCACATGCTTGATGATAACAAGTCTTACAACGTAGGTGGTAAAGAGACATATTCTTATGAAGAAATTGCCAATATGTGCTTTGAAGCCGCTGGCAAGACACCGGTTATAAAAAGAGCTCCTGCTTGGCTTTTTGATGTTCTTGCATTTGTTAACAAGCTCAAAAAGAATGGCAAAGAGGCTATTTTAAGATTTTCAAAGTGGACACTTACTGAGGAGATGGTAGGAGATACCACTTATGGAGAAATGAGCTTCAAACAGTATATAAAGGACAATTTTACTAAATAAGACAGGAGAGCGGAAAATGTTACATCTGGATTCTTTACTTATTATCTGCCTGGTATGTCTAGTACTGTGTGCAGTAGGTTTTTACAAATATATATATTTTCTTTCTATAGGTTATGGTTTTGCTATAGCAGGAGGCGGTATATGCGCATTTATAATTGCACTTAAAAATGGATGGACACAAGGGGTATTGTGGCTCTGCATTTTACAGATGATCCTCTTTATCGCATATGGAGCCAGATTATCTGGATTTCTTTTGTATAGAGAAATAAAAAGCGCCGCATACAGGAAAACGTTTAATGGGGAAATCGGTGCAAGTAAGAAAATACCAGTATTTGTCAGCATAGCAATATGGCTTTTTTCAGCAGTTCTTTATACTATTCAGGTAAGCCCTATGTTCTACAGATATGCAAATGAGTCTAAGGATGTGATCCTTCCTGTGATTGGTATGGTAATTTCAGTGTGCGGGCTTATCCTTGAATCAGCTTCTGACAAGCAGAAATCTGCTCAGAAAAAAATAAATCCTAACATGGTAGCTACTGAGGGCCTTTATAAAATTGTCAGATGTCCAAATTATCTTGGGGAGATAATTTTCTGGACAGGAGTATTTATTAGCGGGGTTACAACTTATACAGGAATTGGCCAGTGGCTCATGGCAATAATTGCCTATGTTGCTATTGTCTACATTATGTTTAACGGAGCACAGAGGCTGGAAAAGAGACAGCTTGGGCACTATGGCAACAATCAGGAATACATAGATTATGCGAATAAGACTCCGATCATTATTCCATTTTTGCCTATTTATCATCTGAATAAAGTGGGGAAGTAAGGTCTTTTTAGAAAAAGGTATTTGTTGGAGGGGTATATGAAGGATTACACCGTTATTATGGCTCTGGCAGATTTCATTCCGGTCATATTATTCGCGGTCGCTGCAGTTAAACTGCAGAGGGATCTGTATTTCAAAATGAGTAAAGGGGCTTTTGCTCTTTTTTCTACAGGGACTATGGATGTAGTTTTTGCAGGAGTCTCGAAAGCTCTTTATAAATTGTTATATGCAGCAAATATATGCGATTTTGAAGCACTCAATAATTTGTATTTTCCGGTTATTTCTATTGGCTTTTTGCTTTCAGGGTTAGGGCTTATAGGCATGCTCTCATACAAGCAGGTAGAAAATGCTGCCATGTGTGTTGTACCGCCCGTGCTATTTAAAGGGACAGCTATTATGGTCAGTTTCATGATCGTGGGACTTGCCATGATATGCTACAGTCTTGGAGTCCTTGCGCATAAGCTTAAAAGGCCTTCAATAATAGTATTGCTGGTAATTGATTTTGTGTGTTCACTTTGTATGGGGTATCTTGCTTCCAAAGATTTTGATAAAGCCTACTGGAACTGGATTGCAGAAGGAATCAATATTGTAGGACAGGGAGCTTTTCTTATGGCGGCAATCGAACTTAGAAAGGCCGGACTTTCTAAGCTGAAACTATAAGATAATGATCAAAACGGCTGAACAGTTTAACACTGCTCAGCCGTTTCTAAATATATAATGGGTGTTTTGCTGCATCGCAATTACGCAAATCTTATGGAGATTAGATAAGAGATGCTACACACTCTGCAACCTTTTTCATGTCTTCTGTAGGCTCGAAGCGGGCTACAACATTACCCTCACGATCTACAACGAACTTAGTGAAGTTCCACTTAATATCAGGATTATTCTTGTAATCTTTATCAATCTTCTTGAGCATAACACTCATAGCAAGAGCTGCAGGTCCCTTGCCGAAACCTTCAAAGCCCTTCTGCTCCTTGAGGAACTTGTAAAGAGGAAGCTGACCCTCACCGTTAACCTCTGACTTAGTCATCTGAGGGAACTTAGTATTGTAATGAAGCTGGCAGAACTCATGAATCTCATCGTCTGTACCAGGAGTCTGTCCAGCGAACTGGTTACAAGGGATATCAAGAACCTCAAGACCCTGATCATGATACTGCTCATACATAGCCTCGATATCCTTGTAATGAGGTGTGAAGCCACAACCTGTAGCAGTGTTAACAACAAGAACTACCTTGCCCTTGAAATCAGCCATAGAAACTTCGTTTCCCTGAGCATCAGTTACAGAATAATCATAAAATCCCATTTTGGACCTCCATAAATAATATATGTGCAATTAAATTAGTTACAATGTTTTGATTTAGTTAAATTATATTGCACACAATATAAAATGTCAACACTTAATTTGAAAATATTGCAAAATGCATTGATACACCTTATATTTTAGTAGAATGAGAAATAAACTTGAACATGGGGGTTATAAATGTTTTATAAAGAATTTCTGATAAAAGAAGAAGGCTCTTTGGAAGGAGCAAAACTTACTGTATATATTCAGGAGAAATCAAAAGAGATAAAACTCTCAAAGCGTCCGCTTATCCTCTTATGTCCCGGAGGTGGATATGCTTATACATCAGACAGAGAAGCTGAACCAATGGCACTTACATTTTTGGCTAAGGGTTTTAACGCAGCAATTCTCAGGTATTCTTGTGCTCCTGCAACTTATCCTACAGCTCTTTTAGAGCTTGGGAGAGCCTTTCATATAATTAGAGATAATGCAGATGAATGGAATGTGGATTCAGATGCAATTGTTGTAGAAGGGTGTTCTGCAGGCGGACATCTTGCTGCCAGTTATGCATGCTTTTGGAAAAAAGATTTCATATCAGAAAAGCTTTTTGGAAATGCTTACAATAATAATAAAGAAAAGCTTCGCCCAAACGGACTTATGCTGTGCTATCCTGTAATTACATCAGGAGAATTTGCGCATAGAGACTCATTTAAAAACCTTCTGGGGACAAGGTACGATGAACTTGTAGATGAAATGTCGCTTGAAAATGTATCCTGCGAGGATGTTCCAAGGACATTTATCTGGCATACATATACAGATGGAAGTGTACCTGTTGAGAATTCTCTACTTTTCGCAATGACACTAAAGAAATATAATATAAATACAGAGTTACATATTTTCCCTGTGGGAGGACATGGACTTGCTCTTGCAAATAAGATAACAGAAAGCCCAAGTGCCAAGGAAGTAATTCCTCAGTGCGAGCCATGGACAGAACTGGCTGTTACTTGGATGAATCAATATTGGAACTAATATGAAGAATTACATTATATTTGACCTGGAATGGAACCAGGGAGATGCGCCTGTAGTAGAGAATGGTAAGACACTTAATTTCGAGATAGTAGAGATTGGCGCAGTCAAATTAAATGAGAAAAAAGAAAAGATCGGCGAGTTTTCCAGACTCATAAGACCGCAGGTATTCAAGCAGATGCACAGGATCACAGGTAAGCTGATACACTTGACTATGGAAGACTTGGAGAGTGGTGAGCCATTTACAGATGTAGCCGATGAATTTCTTAAGTGGTGCGGAGAAGATCCACAGTTTTGCAGCTGGGGACCACTTGATCTGACAGAATTTCAGAGGAATCTGGATTTTTTTGGAATGCCTCTTTTGTCGGACAGACCAATTGCCTTTTACGATGTACAGAAGCTCTATAGCATAGCCTTTGATGATGGCAAGTCCAGAAAGGCTCTGTCAACTGTAGTTGATGAGATGCAGATGGATAAGGATATTCCTTTCCACAGAGCTCTTGCAGATGCTGAATACACAGCAAGAATATTCAGAAAGCTAGGAGATAAGGTTCTTCAGAGAGTATCCTTTGATACCTACGTAACTCCCAAGACCAGGAAACAGGAGATCAAGATTACCTTTGATAATTATTTCAAATACATATCGAGGGAGTTTGATTCCAAGGAAGATATTCTGGAGAACATAGAAATAATGAGCACAAAGTGCTATTTGTGCCATCGCAACATTAGGCGTAAGGTCAAATGGTTTACACCAAACAGTAAGCATTACTATTCTGTAGCTTATTGCGAGCTTCACGGTTTTATGAAGTCCAAGGTCAGGATCAAGAAGGCTGAAAATGGCAGATTATATGTAGTTAAGACATGTAAATTCATTCAGCCGGAAGATGTTGAAGCCATGAAGGTCAAACAAAGAAAAATCAAGAAAAGACAAAGCGATTAAATAAAAAGAAATCTCAGCTACCTATAACATATTTGCTATAGAATGAGATTTCTTTTTTAATGTCTTTATTTAAAATGAAGTTTTCCTTTTTTGTATTCTCTTTTACGGCGTTTGTATCTAAGTCTGTCGTTTTTACTTGTGTAGCGCCTGTTCAGGGACACTCTGGCCGAAACAGTACTGATTATAGTCATCAGGACTACGAAGGCGGCTGCCGAGATAAAAATATAATATACGTTGATATATGTAGTATGCGTGTGAGCGGAGCCACCAAAATTACCATTTCCGCGCTGGGCTGCGTAGCATAAAAGGGCAGTGCCGATCGGAACACCATTGTAGGTATAAGATATCTTGGCAATGGCGCTTGGAGAGCTGCTAAGATCATCTTCTGTCAAATCGTAAGATACTGAATAATCTGTATCATTTATAGAAGAAGTCTTGGGAATTATGATCGTACTGGATTTACTAAGGCTAAGTATTGTCCCAGATCTTCCAAAGACATCGTTTTCTGATTCAAAGAAAAGAGAATCATTAGGCATATATCTGGTGTCGGTATCTGCTACATTTACAGAGGTAAAATTATTAAAACCGTAATTAAACAAAGTAACAGTGTCAGTAAACTGGGAAGGAGATTCTTCTTTGAGGATCACGCAGATTAACTTGACGCCATCTCTTTCTGCACAGGTCACAAGGGTCTCGCGTGCCTGATCGGTATAGCCGGTCTTGCCACCAATAATACCGTCAAATTTGACTTCACCTGTTATCAGCTTGTGTTTGTTATTGAGATAAAAATCATCAGGCTGGGTAGAAGTCTCCGTGAAGTGATATCTTGGAGTGTTACCGACCTTACATAAGAGCTCGTTGTTAAAAAAGGCTCTTGCTATAAGCGCCAGATCATAGGCACTGGTGTAATGATCATCATCCTGAAGTCCATTGGTATTGTTAAAATGAGTATTGGTACAGCCAAGCTCACTGGCTCTTTGGTTCATGAGATTAACAAAGGCATCAATACTGCCACTTACATGTTCAGCGACAGCGTTGGCAACCTCATTGGCGCTTCCTACCATGATTCCGAAAAGAGCCTGCTCAAGCGTAATTGATTCGCCAACATCCATACCTATAGAAGAACCATCTCTTGGAACGCTGAATACAGCTTCATTTGAAAAAGTTATCTTATCACTGAGACTGGCGTTCTCAACTGCAAGCAGACAAGTCATGATCTTGGTGGTACTGGCCGGATACAACTCTTCATGGATATTCTTGGCATAAAGGATTGTACCAGTGGAAGCATCCATGACAATAGCTGCCTCAGCCCCAATCTGTGGCCCCTCTGGCCAACCGGAGGTTTCGTTGCTCTGAATAGGCAGCTCTTTACGCTGTTCAGCCTCTGCCTGATAGTCGATGGTTTCGGCAAAAGAGGTGAAACTAAGGCTATATGCCAATATCATGAATGTGATGACACTCAAAAGGCCTCTATATGCAATTTTCCTTGTATTAAAGAAAAAAGAATGTCTCATAGTATATAGATAATACACTACTTTCCAAGTGGTCGCAAATGTTGTAAAATTCTATTATAAGAATTTTAGGTAGGATGAGAAATGCGTTTAAGAAACATTGCAGGTTCCAGAGAAGTTATTGCTGACAGTAAGTATACTGTCAAGGAGCCCGAGACCAAGAAGGGACTCTGGAAGAAAGAAGTATTTGGTAATGACAACCCGATCCGGATTGAGATTGGAATGGGTAAGGGCAGATTCCTTATGGATTTGGCTGAGCTTAACCCTAATGTCAATTATGTAGGTATCGAGAAGTATTCCAGTGTACTTCTGAGAGCAATACAGAAGCAGGAGCAGAGGCAGCTTCCTAATGTTATTTTCATTAGAATGGATGCCGAGAACATCACTGATGTGTTTGCTCCATCTGAGGTAGACCGAATTTACCTCAATTTCTCAGATCCGTGGCCCAAGGACAGACATGCCAAGAGACGACTTCCATCAAGAGAGTTTTTAGGCAGGTATGATAAAATTCTCAAGCCTGACGGAGTCGTAGAATTTAAGACTGATAACAAGGACCTGTTTGATTTTGCCCTTGAAGAGGTTGAGCCGGCTGGATGGAACCTGGATGCAGTTACACGAGACCTTCATAATGATCCTGTTATGAATGAAGGCAATGTAATGACGGAATATGAGGAGAAGTTCTCATCACTAGGCAACCCGATTTACAAATACATTGTTAGCAGAAAGGGGAAGTAACTCATGGACTACAGTTTAAACAGTCAGAATTTCGAAGAAGAAGTTTTAAAGAGCAAAGTTCCGGTACTCGTTGATTTTTCCGCGGATTGGTGCGGCCCCTGCAAGATGATGGCACCTGTTATCGATGAACTTGCCGGCGAATATGAAGGCGAGATGAAGATTGGCAAGATCAATGTTGATCAGTCTCCTGACATAGCTCAGAAGTACAATGTAATGTCAATTCCGATGTTCGCGTTTTTCAAGAACGGTGAAGTTATTGAGACAGCAGTTGGTGCACTGAATAAGGCTAAATTACAAGGAATTATAGATAAAGTGCTGGCCTAACGGTCAGCATTTTAGTTTTATAAAGGAATAGGTACAAAACGTTGGCGGATAAGATTACTAATTTTGAAGACTACAAGAAAAAAGGCAACGTCGAAGATACAACAGATATCGATATTCAGATAGAAGATCCATACAATTTCTTCAACGAACAGGAAAGAGAAGAGTATTTTCAGGAGAGACAGAAGGAGTTATCCAAGGATAAAGAAAAGACAGCTCCGGAGCATAAGTCTGTAAGACCTGTGCACGAAGAAAAAGCTGAAAATACTGATACTGACGATGTTCGGGACGAGGAACCAAAAAGACTTAAAGAGCCCGAAGAAATTATTGAGCCTGTTCGCAGGAGGACTCATCACAGAGAGAAACCGCCTGTGGATGAGGATTATGATGAAGAACCAGACGAGGAATATGATGAGGATGATAATGAAGACAGTGAAGATGACGCCGAGGACGAAGGCGGATTCCCAATTGAGCTTCTGATAAGGATATCATCAATCATTACAGGTATTTTGATACTGGCGTTTCTTGCTATAGTAGCTAAAGTCAAGATTTATGATAAGTATTTTGCACCAGATCCTGATGAGGTGCAGACTGTTCAGGTTGCGCTTCCAGCCGGATATACCGACAAGAATGACACTGTTGTCGTTACTGCTGAGAAACTTAATCTCAGAACCGTCGATAATTCTCAGAGTGATTCAACGATAGTAACTTCTGTTCCAAAGGGAACCGAGTTAAACAGAGTAGCAGTAAACTCGGATGGGACATGGGCGCTTGTGGATTATAACGGTCAGAGAGTGTATGCGTCCATGAAGTATCTGACAGAGAAATAACAGGTGATCATCTACTGCGGCTATGGAGCCAGGAGTAGAATTTATCAACAGCTTCAGAAAGAGAATTGCTGGATCTTGTGAAGGAGTCTACGTGCATAAGGACATCTTCTACAGATGTATCCTTTGCATGATCTGCAATCTTCTGAGCGCAGTTGTTTTCAAGAAAACGATAATCCATATTGATCAAAAGAGTATTGTGCATCCCGCTAACTGACCTGTATAGATCGGGATATTTTTTTTGCACAATAGAAAGTTCATCCAAAATCTGTTCGCGACTCTGCAGGCAGAACAAAAGATAGACTGATTCAGTAATTTCAGGTGGTTCAATTTCATCCTGATAAGAATTGTCCTCATAGTCATCCTGAGTTGCGAAGTATTCGCAGATTTCCTGGACCAGACTTCCGATTTTGGAATTGTCGTACAATTTATGAAGTTCATCAAATTTTTTTTCGTTCATATTTTTAGAGTAAACATTTTAAAAGAAAAAGTAAAGATAGGATTAACATATGAAAATAGGAATTTTTGATTCTGGAATAGGTGGATTATCCGTATTACATGAGGCTTACCACAGACTTCCGGGGCAAGAATACATATTTTATGCAGATACTGACCACGTTCCCTATGGAACCAAGACTCCGGAGCAGATAGTGGAGTTTGCTATTGATAATGCACAGTTTCTGATAGACAAAGGGGCAGAGGCACTTGTTGTAGCCTGTAATACTGCTACGAGCGTCGCTATCAAGGAACTCAGAAGCCGCTTCGATATTCCGATACTTGGAATGGAACCGGCAGTTAAGCCTGCAGTAGAAGGCACAGACGATAAGCGGATAATGGTGATCGCGACACCTGTCACAATAAGAGAGGATAAACTTAAAGACCTGCTCCACAGAGTAGATGAAGAGCACAGAGTGGATCTTCTGGCTATGCCAAGGCTGGTAGAATTCGCAGAAAAAGAGCAGTTTGACACAGAGGAAGTAGTAGGTTATATTAGAGGTCGTTTTGCAAATTTTGATCCGACAGATTATTGTGCACTTGTTCTTGGATGCACACATTTTAACTACTTTAAGCCGGTTTTAGAGGATTTTTTTGGCAAGGATACTCTTCTTGTAGACGGTAATTATGGTACTGTTCATCATCTGGCAGATGTCCTTGGACTTGAAATGAATAGTGATCAAGATACTGAGGTGTATTTTGATGACTACCACAAGATGTTGGATGAGTATAAAACGGAATATTATTTTTCTAAAAATTTTATTTCGGACGAAAATACGCTGGAACACTTGAAAAGACTGCATAATCGCCTTGAAGAGGTCAGAAAAATTTGATTTCTCAAGACTTGAAATCAACAAAATATTGTACTAATATATTAGTGTAACCACAAGATATAGATGGTTTTTGAATAAATCTTGTGGTTATAATTATGTTTATCAGCTAGAATCTGTGATTCTACATTATGTGATTGTTATTCTACGAAGGGGGATACTATGAAGATTATCAAAAGAAGTGGCAAAGAAGTAGACTTTGATGTCAGCAAGATTTCTGCAGCTATTGAGAAAGCGAATAAAGAGGTAACTGAGGAGAAGAGACTGACACATGGCCAGATAATCGACATAGCTACCGGAGTAGAGAAGCTCTGCGCAACTCTTACACGTGCGGCAAGTGTCGAGGAAATCCAGGATATGGTCGAAGATGGCCTCATGAGAGCCGGTAAATTTGATGTTGCCAGAAAATATATTACTTACAGATACAAGCATGCTCTTGTCAGAAAGTCCAATACAACTGACGAGCAGATCATGTCTCTTATCGAGTGCAGTAACGAGGAGGTTAAGCAGGAGAATTCCAACAAGAATCCTACGGTTAACAGCGTTCAAAGAGACTATATGGCAGGTGAAGTCAGCAAGGATATTACCAGAAGATTCCTTTTGCCTGAGGATGTTGTTAAGGCCCATGAAGAGGGACTTATCCACTTCCATGATTCAGATTATTTTGCTCAGCATATGCACAACTGCTGTCTTGTAAACCTTGAGGATATGCTCCAGAACGGAACAGTTATTTCTGAGACAATGATCGAGCGTCCCAAGAGCTTTTCAACAGCCTGCAATATTGCAACGCAGGCAATTGCGCAGATTGCAAGCTCACAGTACGGTGGACAGAGTATCACTCTTTCACATCTTGTTCCATTTGTTGATGTCAGCAGACAGAAATTCCGTAAGGAAGTAGCCCTTGAGTTTGAAACCGCAGGAGTCAAGGTCAACAAGAAGCAGGTTGATGAGATCGCTGAGATGAGAGTCAGAAAGGAAATTGAGAGAGGATGCCAGGTTATCCAGTACCAGGTAATCACTCTTATGACTACAAATGGTCAGGCTCCTTTCATTACAGTATTTATGTATCTCGATGAGGTTCCTGAGGGACAGCAGAGAGAAGACCTTGCGCTTGTTATTGAGGAGATGCTCAAGCAGCGTATCCTTGGAGTTAAGAATGAGAAGGGACAGCTTATCACACCGGCATTCCCTAAGCTCATATATGTTCTTGATGAAGATAATATCCATGAGGATTCCAAGTACTGGTATCTTACTGAGCTGGCTGCTAAGTGCACAGCTAAGAGACTTGTTCCTGATTACATCTCAGCCAAGAAGATGAAGGAACTTAAAAAGGGTGATGTTTATCCATGTATGGGATGCAGATCATTCCTGACACCTGATAGTGAGGAAAATGCAGAGGGGCTTTGCAATAAGGGTAACAAGTCACATGCACGTAACTATGAGGAGGGCGACCACAAATACTACGGCCGTTTCAATCAGGGTGTTGTTACGATCAACCTTGTAGATGTTGCCTGCTCTTCATTCAAGGATGAGGAGAAGTTCTGGGCTATCCTCGAAGAGAGAACTGAACTCTGCAAGAGAGCACTTATGTGCAGACACGAAAGGCTCCTTGGAACTCCTTCAGATGTTGCACCAATCCTTTGGCAGAATGGAGCACTTGCGAGACTTCAGAAGGGTGAAGTGATTGATCCGCTTCTTTTTGGCAATTACTCAACAATTTCACTTGGATATGCAGGACTTTGCGAATGTACCAAGTATATGAAGGGCGTATCCCATACTGACCCAAGAGGCAAGGATTTTGCACTTAAGGTAATGCAGTTCCTCAATGATAAATGTGCTAAGTGGAGAGCTGAGACAAATGTAGCATTCAGTCTGTACGGAACACCACTTGAGTCAACTACTTATAAGTTTGCTAAGTGCCTTCAGAAGCGTTTTGGTATTATTCCGGAAGTTACAGACAAGAACTACATTACTAACAGCTATCATGTTCATGTAACAGAGCAGATCGATGCATTTACCAAGCTTAAGTTCGAATCTGAGTTCCAGGCTCTTTCACCAGGAGGAGCTATCAGCTACGTTGAGGTTCCTGATATGAACAGCAACATTGAAGCTGTAATTTCAGTTATGAAGTATATTTACGATAACATCATGTATGCTGAGCTTAACACTAAGTCAGACTACTGCCAGTGCTGTGGCTATGACGGAGAAATCAAGATAGTTACAGATAAAGACGGCAAGCTTGTTTGGGAGTGTCCTAACTGCGGCAACCGCAATCAGGATAAGATGAATGTAGCACGTCGTACATGCGGATATATCGGAACACAGTTCTGGAATCAGGGACGTACTCAGGAAATTAAAGAGAGAGTACTTCACATGAGCAATCCAAAGCTTTGATGCTTTGATTTGATTGATACAAGTACCCGTGTATGCGCTACTTGTAGGGGGATTATGAAATTAACATATGACATAGGCCGGGATGTGATCCCGGCTTATGTTGTATAAGGTAATCAGTAATATTTAAGAGGAATATCATATGAACTACGGACAGGTTTATTACAACGATGTTGCCAATGGAGTAGGTTGTAGGACAGCCTTTTTTGTAAGCGGATGTACTCATCACTGTAAAGGGTGTTTTAACGAAATGACCTGGGACTTTAATTATGGAGTACCTTATACCAAAGAAGTCGAGGATGAGATTGTTGAGTCGCTTAAGCCTGACTATATTGCAGGACTTACAATTCTCGGCGGAGAACCAATGGAAATCGTCAATCAGAAGGAAATTCGTCCTCTTCTTGAGAGGATAAAAAGAGAAGTTCCCAAGGCCACTATTTGGATTTATTCAGGTTATACATGGGAAGAGCTTACAGACAAAGATAATAAAAGATGCCATGGAGAGGATACAGATGCGATCCTCTCGATGACAGATGTTCTGGTTGATGGCGAATTTATGCTTGATAAAAAAGACCTCATGCTAAGATTTAGAGGGTCTTCTAATCAAAGAGTCATTGACGTACCTCAAACTCTAAAAAGTGAAAGTGTAGTATTGTCAAAATATAATGACAGAGATGAATCAAGGAAATTATGACTCTTGGATCATGTGAGAGTATCACAATCGAGTAGGCTGATTCCTACTCGATTCTGCACACAGACATTCCGCACTTTGTGCTCCATGTCCTTACGACCGGCAAATGAATTTGTATGCAAGCATACATTCGCTTGCCGGTCTTGTGCAACAAAAAAGACTGGGGGAATCCAGTCTTTTTTGTTTGTAGGAATAGCTCCTGCAATTATTAGAGGTTTTTATAAAGGAAATACGTTATGGCGAACGTAAATCGGCAAACTTAAAATGTCAGCGGTTGAGCTCGCTTGTAGGGCCGTCGGACTGATGGTTTCTGATGATGCTGTCAATTTCTCTTAAATCACTAGCAGGAAGATCTCCTGGAATGGTATTCTTGACACTTGATGTGGCATTACCATAGGCAAGGGCTTTCTGACCATCGTTGTATTTGAGCATTCCATAGAGAACGCCGGATACATAGGCATCACCTGATCCAATTCTATCTATAACATCAATATTTGTATAAGGCTTTTCTGTAAAGAACTCGTCGCGCTGGGCATCATAAATTGTTGATGTAAAGTTGTGCTTGCGAGGGCTGATAACCTCTCTCTGAGTAGTGCATACAACCTTAACCGGATATTCTAAAGTGTAGCTCTTCATTATATCCTTGAGCTCGCCCTCTTTTTGCATCATGCGTCTCGAGGTCTCTTCTGAAACAAAGAGAATATCAACATATGGAAGGATGTTCTTGATAGCTGCTCTGGCATCTTCTTCGCTCCACAGATTTGCTCTGTAGTTGCAGTCAAAAGAAACAAGTGCTCCGCCTTCCTTAAAGCGTCTGATCATCTCTGTTGTGACTTCACAAGTGTTCTTGTTAAGAGCAAGCGTAATACCGCTTGTATGGAACATTCTGGTGGAAGTGTATACATCTTCAGGAATCTCGTCGAGAGATATTCTGGTGATGGATGAATTCATACGATCATATACGATTGAAGGCTTACGTGGAGCAGCGCCATTCTCGTAATAATAAATTCCAAGTCTGGCCTCAGGAGATTCATCATAGA
Organism: Butyrivibrio proteoclasticus B316; assembly: GCF_000145035.1. NCBI lineage: Bacteria > Bacillati > Bacillota > Clostridia > Lachnospirales > Lachnospiraceae > Butyrivibrio > Butyrivibrio proteoclasticus. The sequence continues at coordinate 3,503,505 of NC_014387.1, read as the reverse complement.
TAAGATAATCGTCTGAAACACCTTCAAATCTGATCCTGTTCTTGATAAATGTACCAAGGGCATTCTGAGGAAGTCTTGAAATGATACCTGTGCGAAGCCCCAAAAGAGCAACACCTGAAGCTACATTAAGCTCGGAGCCACCAGCCCTCTTATCAAACACATCACCACGAGTCATGCGCTCATAATTAGGTGGTGAAAGTCGGAGCATTATCTCACCAAAGGTTATAAGGTCAAATCTTCCGTCTCCCATAAAGGCCTCCTTGCATAATATAAAACCCATCAATACTGAATAAACATTAGTTGCTTACAATGCATATCATAGATTAAAAGATATTCTCTTGTAAGTGCTTACATCGCACCAAATATGGAAAATTATGAACACTATCTAAAGATTTTAGGAAACTGTGACGATATATGAAATGATAAAGGATAGTATGCTCTTTTACTATAAAAGGAAACGGATTTGTTATAGGCGTCATGGAGGATGCAAATGTCTATAGGTATAAATACGAATAATTATTCGAATATGTACCAATCTGATTCTTCATGGGGCGAATCTGCGTCAATTTCTAAGTCTGAAGAAAGTGGAAGCAGCGATATGTACAGAAAGCTGGAGTATAATCGCTGGAAACAGGAAAAAAGTAAGTCTGTTGTTGATCAGAGTGTCAGCTATGCTGATCAATTAAGGGCTATGAGGAAAAAAACAAAAGATATATCTAACGAAAAAAAGAAGCTTCAGTATAATTTCAAAAAAATATCCTCGCAGATAGTTCGCAGTAAAAACTCAGTCAGCGCCAGAAAAGCCGTGCAGGCGGCAAAACGTGAAATTGCGCGCTTAAAGCGTCTAAAAGGCAGCGGTGAGTATGATGACGAAGAGCTTCAGCTTGCTATAGATCACGCCAAGAGCATGGAACAGGTTGCCAAGAAAAAGGTGTCGCATCTTGAGCAGGAAGAATTGGTGGAGAGGGCTCATAGGGGCTTTGGAGCTGCGCTTGAAGAGATTCAGGATAAAAAGAAAGAAGATGAGAATGAGAATCCTGAAGAGTTAGATGATGAGAAACTGGAAGAAGCTGCACAAGGGCTGGATGTAGACGATGAGTATGTTCCTGAGGCAGATTATCAGTATGAGCTTGAGCAAGCCATAGAACAGCAGCAATATGCGATGGAACAGCTGATGGAGAACAATCAGCAGGAATATGAGGAGTTGATGGCGGAAACATCTAGTGATGCCATGTCTGAAATGATGGATGAGATGTCACAGGCTATGGAAGATATGATGGAAGATTTAGACCTGACAGAGCTGTCACAGACATTGTATGCTCCTGATCCCGACATGTCTGAGGATGACCTTAAGATGCTGAAAATCAAGCATCGAGCCAAAGAAATGAAAGAAATTGCAGAGGCAGATAAAGAGTATCTGAAGGGCATAATGGAACATGAGAAACAAAAGGCAGAAAACGCCGGAAGTATGTCCACAGGTGCGACATCAGCGGGCTCTGCAACTGCAATATTTGGTAATAATAAAGCCACCCATATTACTCCGGTAATATCAATGCCGGGAGCAGCTATGGGCGGCTCAGGTGCTGCGCCAACTTTATCAGATGGCGGATTTAGCGTTTGTATATAAGATTATTCTTCAGGGCAGACAATCATTTTATTCCTTCTAAAAATTGTATCTATCGATTATACACTAATAATCTTGACATTGTTTCAAAATATGAATAAAATCATCTTTAAATATAAATAGACGTTGAAGAGGAATAGTAACTGTGTAAGCGTTTCAGAGAGAAAGCCAGTGGTGGAAGGCTTTTACGACCAAACAGCGAACCTGCCTTGGAGTTCTGTGTGAACGTATTTGTGATAATCCATTGACAAGCATAAGCACAGCGTTTCCCGCGTTAAGGGGTAGTTGAGAGAAGTCCGGGAGCTTTTTATCCGGATTTAAAAAGGGTGGTACCGCCGATGAACTTCGGTCCCTGATTTGGGATCTGAGAGCATCGGCTTTTCTTTTTGCATAATGCTTGAAAGTCCCTTAGCAAAAATCAAAAAGGAGAAAGAAAAATGGCAGACAACAAGAAATTAGTAGCAGAAATCACGTCCATGGATGAGGATTTCACACAGTGGTACACAGATGTGTGCATCAAGGCAGACCTTGTAAGTTACTCGAATATCAAGGGATGTATGGTAATCAAGCCTGCAGGTTATGCAATCTGGGAGCTTATTCAGAAACATCTTGATGCAAGATTCAAGGAAACAGGAGTGCAGAACGCTTATCTTCCTATGTTCATTCCTGAGTCACTTCTTCAGAAGGAGAAGGATCACGTTGAGGGATTTGCTCCTGAGGTAGCATGGGTAACACACGGCGGACTTGAGCCACTTACAGAGAGATACTGCGTTCGTCCTACATCAGAAACTCTTTTCTGCGATTACTATAAGGGAGAAATCCATTCATACAAGGATCTTCCTCAGGTTCTCAACCAGTGGTGCAGTGTAGTTCGTTGGGAAAAAGAGACAAGACCTTTCCTTAGAAGCCGTGAATTCCTCTGGCAGGAAGGACACACAGCACACGCTACTTTTGAAGAGGCAGAAGAGCGTACACAGCAGATGCTGAATGTATATGCTGATTTCCTTGAGAATGATATGGCTATTCCTGTTATCAAGGGACAGAAGACAGAAAAAGAAAAATTTGCTGGAGCAGAAGCTACATATACAGTTGAGGCTCTTATGCATGACGGACGTGCTCTTCAGAGCGCAACCAGCCATAACTTTGGTGATGGTTTTGCTAAGGCATTTGGAATTCAGTATGCAGGCAAGGATAATCAGCTTCACTATGTAAACCAGACTTCATGGGGACTTACAACTCGTACAATCGGTGCTATGATCATGGTACATGGCGATAATTCAGGACTTGTTGTACCTCCTAAGATCGCTCCTATCCAGGTTGTTGTTATTCCTATTCAGCAGAAGAAGGAAGGCGTTCTTGAGGCTGCAAACAAGATCGCTGAGAGCCTTGCAGGTTTCAGAGTTAAGGTGGATTCAACAGACAGAACTCCAGGATTTAAGTTTGCTGAGCAGGAAATGAGAGGAATCCCTGTTCGTGTTGAAATCGGACCTAAGGATCTCGAGGCTGGCAAGTGCGTTCTTTGCCGTCGTGATACAAGAGAAAAGATCGAATGTGCTATTGATGAAGTTCCAGCTAAGATGGCAGAGCTTCTTGATCAGATCCAGAAGGATATGTTTAACAGAGCTAAGGCACATCTCGAGGCACATACATTTGCAGCTCACAACAAGGAAGAGTTTGCTGAGGCATTCAAGGAGACTAAGGGCTTTGTTAAGGCCATGTGGTGCGGATGCCGCGAGTGCGAAGATAAGATCAAGGAAGATTACAATGTTACCAGCCGTTGTATTCCATTTGAGCAGGAACAGCTTTCTGACACATGCGTCGTTTGCGGAAAGCCTGCAACCAAGATGGTTTATTGGGGAAGAGCATATTAATTAATATTGAGCTAATAAAAAAGAGCTGTGAAGAAGTCATGCTATCAATATGACTATTCACAGTTCTTTTTCTATTCGAATATAACAGTATTATACTAATAGCATAATACTATCTTGTCGTCAGATGACTATAATATTTTCTCTTATACTCATACATTCTTTGATCTGCAAGCATATAGACAGTGTGGGTGTCGTGCTCAGGAGCCTCCGAACTGTAGGCATAACCGTAAGAAACGCTGTGATTGGCTTCCGGATCTTCTTCATCAAGCTTTAACAACTTGGCATCAAGCGTCATTAACATTCCGTCGAGAACATCTTTTTCAATACTGGTAAAGAGAACCAGAAACTCATCACCACCGACTCTGAAATATTCTCCGGTTCCTTCAAATACTTCTTTGAGGGCGGCAGAAAAAGATTTAAGAAGTCTGTCACCTGCCGGATGACCGGAGTTGTCATTGACCTCTTTGAGCCCGTTTAGATCAAGACTTAGAATACAGTAATCACTGGTAGTATCAGCGAGTTCCAAAAGCCTTTTGTCGCAGCTTACTCTGTTTGGAATATCTGTAAGGTTGTCAATATAAGCAATTTGAGTAAGTGAAGCATACTCTTTTCTCTGAGCAAACATTCTTGTCATAAAGATGAAATGATTGAGAAGCTGACAAATGACGAAGAAAAGGGCTCCCAGGGAAACTAGCATGCTTAGCACTGAGGCCTGTCTGTAATCAACAAAAAGCTTTAGTGCGCTTGTGATTTCATAAATCAGCAAAGTGGTTACGATAGTACACAACCCAAGCATCAAAATGAAACGGGACAAATTCTTGGATTTGTAATGCAGGTCCTTGTAAACATAAATAATAAGCATAACAAGGCCAATTGCAGACATGAAATAGTAAGGCACCTGAAAATGATGTATATGAACAATGTTAAGCAGATGCAATACTATGAAAAGTATGGCAAAAGCAGAACTACAAGCGCATAGAAACAAAACTACCGAGTTTTTCTGCCGTTTGTGAAGAATATGAAGAAATATATATAAAAGAGGAGCAAGGAGGTACAGGGCGGAAAACTCTACAAAAGTTGCAAAAGAGGGAGAAACATAAAAATCAGCCACATCATAAAAGTTTAGCATCCAGAATCCGAGAATAGTACTTAAAACAGAACATATTACCTGTGTTGATATTCCGGATGATTTTAAGTAGAAGACTAGTGAGATTATCAGGAATACAATACCAAACACTATCAGAAAAATGGAAGTAAATGCAGGAATCAGAGCTGAATGCAGAACTATCCTGTACAGATCATCAAAGTTACCAAGAAGAGGAGTAAGAATATCTGAACGTGTGTTGTTTTCAGTAATATAAAGTTTGATAGATAGTTTTTTTCCTGCAAAATCTAATGGCAGATTAACGAAGTTAAATCCTATTCCCAGAAAATCAATACCGGAAACTTTATCAGTATTATTGTCATGAATTAGCTTATTATCAAGATATATTTCGTAGGCACTAAATTGAGTTTTGAAAACTATTGCAGGAAAAGGGGCATCAATATTTGAAAGGGGGATAACACGGTTCAGAGTTAAGGTGTCGCCCTTTTCCAGAATGGGCCCTATATCTTTGCCTAGCTGTTCGAGATCGGTATTTACATATTGTTCATTTCTATACTGGACTGTCCAACCATCTTCAAGTGGAATCCAGGGATATTCAGGCTTATAAGTGAAAACATAATTAAGACAACCAGCCAGAATTGTGAAAAGGATGATAGAAACAAGCAGGAAGTATGATCTTTTACGCATTTTGTGTCACCTCCTGTCCAGATTCGCGATGCTCCTTTTTCATTTCATACATTCTGCTGTCGGCCAGCATGTAGACTTCACTTGCAGAACCGTTTGGAACTTCGTAGCTATAGGCATAACCATAAGAGGCACTGTATTGGAAGACTTGTTCTTTATGATTCCAATCGCTGATTATGGTGTAAAGTTCATGGATTCGTTTGGTAAGATTGAGAGTGCGATCCTCCAAAAGAATTACTATAAATTCATCTCCACCCATTCTGCCAACAAGGTTCGCATCCCAGAAACAGTCGGACAAAATAGTCGCAAAACCTGTAAGAAGGCGGTCACCTTCGTGATGGCCAAGGGTATCATTCACAAATTTAAGTTTATTAAGATCAAGACTTATAATGGCATACAAACCATGTTCCTCAGATATCATTTGCATCAACTGCTCACATCGCGCCCTGTTGGAGAGACCTGTCAATGAATCGGTGTAGGCAAGGTCAATGATCTTACTCTGCATGGATGCAATATTTGCGCTGAAAATATTGTAATAAAGATAACTGATCATCAGGCAGATAACGAATATGAGTGCACCAATGGTGGCTCCGACAAGTGTTGCATTGGTTTCGCCTCCGCCTGCTCCATATTTGTATAGATTATACCGTAACATATCAACAATTGAGAGAGTCATAAAAGCTAAAAGACCGAATACAAATATATTATCTGTTGAATATATATTTCTGATATTGTTCTTTTTGTTGTTGGTGTAATCTCTAAAGATAAGAATAACGGATATAATAAATTCAATTACGGAAACAGTGTGAAGAACCGCTGTAAAGTCTGAAAATCTTGCATAGTGAGACAGATGCGTGCCTATGGAGATCATGAAAAGAATAATATCCAGCACAAATAAAGAGGCAAAAAGCTTTTTGACTATACCGGTATAAACACACATCAGGTATCCCATGATCAGAGTGGGAATACAATAAAGAGCGGTATATTCCAATATCGTATTAAGAAGGCTGTTATCCAGCAATAGATCAAAAATTCTATAAAAGGCCATTATATATATGCCAAGCATCATAGATATAAGCCCGCTGAAAAAAATTCGTAAATCATTGTTGTGATAGAAAAACAAATACGGGGATAAAATGACTAATAAGATTCCAAAAACAAACAAGAAACCACCGACTATAATTGCAATTGCACCATTATGAAGATCCTGAGTCAGAATATCGTCTCTTGTGCCAATGTATATTTTGGGCAAGCCAGAAAAGGCTCCGTTTCTACTGCTGATAAGTTCTATGGTCAGAAGTTTACCGGCATAGGTATTTCCAAGAGAAATATAGTGATTCTTTTTGGGAACAATTTGCTGGGCATCATAATACTTTTGACCGTAGGAATATATAAGATTGTTATCAAGATAAACATGAACTATGGAGTGGATTGAAGAGAAAGAAAGGCATAGGTTATCAAAGCCAGCATCTTCTAAGACTCTTGTGATGGTGACTTTTTCAAGCTCGTTTATTATACCAATATTAGTTTGTGATACTTGCTCGCTATAAATAAGCTGTCCCTTGCTATCGATTGTCCAGTTATTCTCCAAAACGGTTACAGAATCAAGAGGAAGGACTATTCGCTTTGAAAAGATCCATGACAAAATGGCAAAAAGAACAATAAGCAATAGGGAAAAAACAAGTATTGCCTGCTTTATATATTTTTGATATTTCATACAAATATCCTCATTATTACATATATAAGTATACTTCTTATAGTAGAAAAATCATAGTGGATTATTCACAATATGGGAGCAATAGGCTATTATTTAGATATGAAGATTAAATTACCGGATAATGCAAAAACAATTTTAGACACGATACACGAGGCTGGATTTGAGGCCTACGTGGTCGGAGGATGCGTCAGAGATGCTGTTCTTGGACGAGTCCCCGGAGACTGGGATATTACCACCAATGCTTTGCCACAGGATATTAAAAAGCTTTTTAGAAGAACTATAGATACAGGAATCGAGCATGGTACCGTCACAGTCATGATGGGAAAAGAAGGGTATGAAGTAACGACCTATCGAATTGACGGTAAATACGAGGACAACAGACATCCAAGTGAAGTTACATTTACCAAAAACCTGACAGAAGATATGAAACGCAGGGATTTTACTATAAATGCAATGGCGTATAACGAGGAAGAGGGACTGATAGACAGATTTGGCGGACTTGAGGACATAGAAAAAGGCCTGATCCGATGTGTTGGAGATCCATACGAGAGATTTTCCGAGGACGCCCTCAGGATCATGCGTGCTATCAGATTTTCTGCTCAGCTTGGCTATACAATAGAAGATAAGACCTGTGAAGCAATAAAAGAGCTGTCAGGGACTCTTGAAAAAATCAGTGCGGAGAGAATACAGGTAGAGCTTGTGAAGCTTCTTTTATCTGACCATCCGGATAAAATCAGACAAGCCTATGAGCTTGGTATTACAAGGGTTATCCTTCCTGAATTTGATGCTTGTATGGAAACGGAGCAGAATAATATACATCATGCGTATTCCGTTGGCGAACATATTATACAGACACTGCTAAATATAAGAGCTGACAGGGTTTTGAGGCTTACAATGCTAATGCATGATATGGCAAAACCTGTTACAATGACAGTAGATGAAGAAGGAGTAAGTCATTTCAAGGGCCATGATATCAAGGGCGTTGAAATGGCCAGAAATATATTCCGAAGACTTAAGTTTGACAGAGATACCATGGATAAGGCGTGTAACCTTATCAGGTACCATGATTACAGATTCCCGGCCACTGCGCGCAATGTAAGGCGTGCCATGAACAAGGTGGGAGCTGATGCTTTTCCTCTCTTTTTGGAAGTCAGGTATGCAGATACTATGGCCCAGAGTGAATACAAGAGAGAAGAGAAGCTAAGGCAAATTGAAGAAACACGACTTCTTTATGAAGAAATTAAGGCCAAAAATGAGTGTGTGACACTTGGAAGCCTTGCTGTTAATGGAAGAGATCTGATCAGCCTGGGAGTAGCCCCGGGCAAAAAAATAGGAGAAGTACTGGAGAAGATGCTGATGGATGTCATTGATGATCCTGAGCATAATACCAGAGAATATTTGCTAGAGCCGGAGCGCCTAAGTATTTTTTTGAAGGATCAATGAGGGGTAAGATCGTGAAAAAAACTAATCCGAGTTTGAAGGTACTGTTATCTCTTTTACTGGTAGGGATATTGGCTGTTCTGTCGCCTGTCACGTGCGTGGCAAGTGATGGAAACAGCGGGAAAATAAATATATCCCTGCTTGGAAGGTATGATTCTGCGGATGTGGCGGCAATCAGAGCTGTGGATGTCGATAATAAGGAAATCAGATTCAGAAATCATTCCACGGGCAAGACCTACACTCTTAGCTACGACAATACCAGTATGATGTTTGACATCTACGGAAGAGCCCTTTCACCAAGGCTTTTGGAGGTAGGGCAGATTGTCGAAGTGACTTTTTTAAAGAGTACCAAGCATATAACTACGCTTGATGTGTCCCGTGAGGCCTGGACTATTGCATCTACAAGAGATCATGATCTTGTCAGAAACGATGGTACAGCTGTTGTTAAAGGTGATGTTTACAAGATCGATCCAAGAACGCTTATAATAGCTGAGGATCAGCTTGCACTTGCTGAAGATATCCTGTCTACTGATACTGTGACAGTAAGCGGTATTGGAAAAGATATCTATAGCGTTGTTGTGCAGAGTGGACACGGATACGTTAGTCTTTCATCGGAAACTGTTGAGAACCAGAGCCTTGTAGGGGCCTGGCTGGAACTTGACAATGAAGTAATACACAAAATTTCCCCTAATATGCTGCTCAGTGCACCGGAGGGGGACTATAACCTGCAGATCCTTGGAAATGGAGCTAATTACCAGTCTGAAGTCAGCATAAACAGAAATCAGGAGACTGTAATAGATACCAGCAATGTGACTATTTCAAGACCTAAAGAGGGACTTGTTACCTTTGATATTGATCCGGATACTGCGGACGTTTTTGTGGATGGAACCAGAATGCTGACAGGAGTTCCGCAGACTATACAATACGGCTATCATAACCTTAAGATAATAGCAGATGGTTATGTTACCCAGACCAAATACCTCAAGGTTGGGACACCAAAATCTGTTATCAGCATCACTTTGGAAAAAGAGGAATCGGCTGAAGAGGCAAGTAGTGCGACAGCAAGTATTTCACTTCCCCACAAGGAATCATCAGATGCCAGCTCCAAGGCATCAACCAAGGAAAAAGATAAAAACAAGAGCTCAAGTGCTTCGTCATCAGCATCCAGAGTGATCAGTTCCAATTCATCGGGAAAGAGCACCGTAGATACGGGCAACAAGGTAATAGAAGGCTATAGAATATATATTGATGAGCCAAATGGCGCAGAGCTTTATTTTGATGGTAATTACATCGGACTTATTCCATGCAGTATTGCAAAGATATCAGGAAATCACGAAATAATTATCAAAAAGGCCGGCTATGAGACCAAAAGTTACAGAATAAACATAGACAGACAGGAAACTAATCTGAAATATGAATTCCCGCCTATGATCAAGATAAAGGATGATAAAGCGGCTGAAGACAATTCATCTGATTCTGCATCCAAGGCATCAACGCAGGCACCTTCAGAGAGTTCAACTGAGAGTTCTTCGGCACCTTCAGAGGCTTCGTCTGAGGATTCTACAGGAGCTTCAACTGAAAGTTCATCCCAGGGAGCAAGTGATCAGGATGGAACATCCAAAGATTCCGGCGATTCATCAGGCGGCGCTTCGTCAGATGATCACGGATCAGATAGTAGCTCAGAAGTAAGCGATGCGGCGAGTACCGCGTCGGCATCATCAGGAGATTAAAATGCGATTAGATAAATATTTAAAAGTGACAAGACTTATTAAAAGAAGGACAGTTGCCAATGAGGCCTGCGACGCAGGAAGAGTAACGATAAACGGCCGTCCTGCCAAGGCTTCAGCAGAGGTTAAGGTTGGAGATAAGATTACAATTGGATTTGGAAACAAGGACGTAAGTGTTGAAGTGCTTGATGTTCAGGAAACTATCCACAAAGAAGATGTGTCTCAGCTCTATCGTTATATTTGACATAGGTTTAATCGCTGTATTATTATATTTTTAAGGTAATATCATATTTTTCTTATTTTTGAGGGGTGTAACATGGCAAGCAGAGCACGCTATAAGCGTCGTCGCTTCCAGAATGCGGCAGGCATAATCTGGGCTAGCATCGTTGTGCTTATTCTGGTTTCCGTAGTTTCTATTAAGAGTATCGGACTTATGAAAAAGGCAGATGATTATCAGACCAGAGAGCAGGCACTTGTTGCTCAAATTGAGCAGGAAGAAGAGAGAAGTGCCGAGATAGCCGAATTTGAGAAGTACACGCACACGCGTAAATACATAGAGGATACAGCGAGAGATAAGCTTGGATTAGTATATCCGGGAGAGATTATCTTCAAGAACGATAACAATTAATCGTAAACATAGCGCAGGCAACAATACGAGGATCGTATGGGGTCTGCGCTTTGATTTTTACAGGGTGATATGAATAAATTCGAGAACAAAGTCTACGATTTTATTAGAGCAAATAATATGATAGACCCCGGCAGTACTGTACTGGCGGGTTTTTCAGGAGGCGCGGATTCCACAGCACTCATGCTCACGCTTTGTAGTCTTTCTAAAGTTCTGAATATAAAGCTTGTTGCAGTACATGTTAATCACGGCATCAGGGAAGAAGCCATAGAGGATGAAACCTTTGTAAAAAACTTCTGTGAAGAACATGATATTGAGTGCGTTGTTTATAAAAAAGATATTCCAAAGCTCTCCAAAAAGTGGAAGATGACTGAGGAGGAAGCCGGAAGACGTGCCAGATACGAAGCATTTACTGAGACTGCCAAAAAACATGGAACAAGCATCATTGCAGTAGCACACCATCAGAATGATGTGGCAGAAACTCTTTTGATGAACCTTATTAGAGGAAGTGGATTACATGGAGCCGGTGCTATAAGACCTGTAAGAGGTAATATCATTCGCCCGTTTCTGTGTGTGGACAGGGCTGAGATTGAGAAATATCTCAAAGGAAAGAGACAGCTCTTTTGCCATGATAAGACTAATGATGAAAATATACACACAAGGAATATAATCAGAAACATCCTGATTCCCAAGATGGAGAAGGAGGTAAACAAGAAAGCGGTTGCGCACCTGTGCAGAGCAGCAATCGAGTTTGCCAAGGCTGATGGCTATATTCAGGATGAGGCTGAGAAAGTTTATCACCGTGTAGCAACAGAAAAAGAGGGAAATGTTGTTATAAATCTTACTGATTACAGGCAGGAAGATGACGCCATAAAATCAGGAGTTATCCTAAGGAGTCTCGAGAGCCTCACTCCCAGCAGGAAAGACATTACGTCAGCTCATATAGACTCAATACTTATATTGGCAGAAGGAACTTCCGGAACGCAGACAGTAGATCTTCCATATAATCTGGAAGCGGTAAGATCTTACGACAAGCTTACAATAGGAATAAAGGACACAAAAAATTCATCGTATTCGGAAAAAGAGTTTGAAATACCGTCAAATCTGGATGTGGGAGATGAATTAGAATTCGAAATTCCAAATTTAGGTATAGCACATATCAGAGTATTGCAATATAATGGTGGGAAACTATTTCCGTCGGCTGCGTATACTAAATGGTTCGATTATGATAGAATACAAAGGGCTGTTTTCAGGCGGAGAAAGCCGGAAGACTACATACTTTTGGAGCAGGAACAAACTCTTCATAAGAAGAAAATTGGCAAGCTTATGACAGATGAGAAAGTTCCTATAACAATTCGAGATGAAGTATATCTTTTGACGGATGGTAGTAATGTTTTGTGGGTTCCCGGAGTTAGAATGAGTGGAGCTTACAAGATAAACAATAAAACGGGCAGAATATTAGAAATTAATATTGATAATGGAGGTTTTTTTAATGGCTGAATCAGTACGTGTACTACTCAAGGAAGAGGAAGTAGATAAGAGAATCCAGGAGCTTGGAGAGCAGATTTCAAGAGACTATCAGGGCAAGTCAGTTCATCTTGTATGTGTACTTAAAGGTGGAGTATTTTTCATGTGTGAGCTTGCAAAGCGCATTACAGTTCCTGTAACTATGGACTTTATGTCAGCTTCAAGTTACGGAAGTTCCACTAAATCAAGTGGTGTTGTTAAGATCGTCAAGGATCTTGATGAGCCGCTCAAGGACAGAGATGTTCTTATTGTAGAGGATATCGTTGATTCAGGAAGAACACTTTCATATCTTATTAAGATGCTTGGTGACAGAGGACCAGCCAGCATTAAGCTGTGCACACTCCTTGACAAGCCGGAGAGAAGAGTTACAGATGTTAAGGTTGATTATACAGGATTTGAAATCCCGGACGAGTTCGTTGTAGGATACGGTCTTGACTATGATCAGAGATATCGTAACCTTCCATATATTGGAGTAGTTGAATTTAACTAATTAATAGCTTCATAAAGGGGGCAACGGGGAATTTGAATAAGTCCAGAAATTTTAATTCTATTATTGTCATTGCAATGATACTCCTGGCATTTGTAGTGGTGATCCAGTATAGCAGTAATCTGTTTTCATCAAGTTCAGATGTCTATAATGTGTCTACTCTTCAAAGTGACATGGAACAAGGCAGTATTAATAACGTTGTGATAATGCCTAATGCTGAGACGCCGACTGGTGCTGTCAAAGTTTCTTTTAATAATGGCAAGAATGATGTGGTTTTTTATTCCACAGATGTCACAGTGGTTGAATCACTTGTCAATGACAAGGGTATAAGACTGGAAGTTAAGGATATTCCTTCAGAGAATGTTCTGATAAATGGTATTATTCCTATAATAGTAGGCCTGGTAGTTCTCGTGTTCATGTATTCGATGATGATGGGAATTCAGGCCGGAGGCGGTGGCAACTCCAAGATGCTCAATTTTGGCAAGAGCAGAGCCAAGATGTCTACAGGTGAGGAGAATAACATCAAACTTGATGATGTCGCCGGTCTCAAAGAGGAAAAAGAGCAGCTTGCTGAGATTATAGAATTTTTGAAAGATCCGGGAAAATTTACCAAGGTTGGAGCAAGAATTCCTAAGGGAGTTCTTCTTGAAGGCGCTCCCGGTACAGGTAAGACTCTTCTTGCCAAGGCAGTTGCAGGAGAAGCCGGAGTTCCGTTTTTTATAATTTCAGGTTCGGATTTTGTAGAGATGTTTGTTGGTGTCGGCGCATCAAGAGTTAGAGATCTTTTTGCTGATGCCAAGAAGAATGCTCCATGTATAATCTTTATTGATGAGATTGATGCTGTAGCAAGAAGACGTGGAACCGGTATGGGCGGTGGACATGACGAGAGAGAGCAGACACTCAACCAGATGCTTGTTGAGATGGATGGTTTTGGTACTAATGAAGGAATCATCGTTATGGCAGCAACTAACAGAGTAGATATCCTTGATCCGGCTATCATGAGACCCGGCAGATTTGATCGTAAGATCACTGTTGCCAGACCTGATGTTGGAGGAAGAGAGGAAATCCTCAAGGTTCATGCGCGTAACAAGCCTCTTTCTGAAGATGTTGATCTTAAAAAGGTTGCTCAGACCACAGCCGGGTTTACAGGTGCTGATCTTGAGAACCTTTTAAATGAGTCTGCTATTAACGCAGCTATGGATAACAGACAGTTCATCAAACAGGATGATGTTGAGAAGGCCTTTATTCAGGTTGGTATTGGAACAGAGAAGAGAAGCCGCATCATTTCTGATAAAGAAAAGAAGATCACCGCTTACCACGAGGCAGGACATGCTATATTGTTCCATGTGCTTCCGGAAGTCGGACCGGTCCACACTATTTCTATCATTCCTACAGGTCTTGGGGCAGCTGGTTATACTATGCCTCTTCCTGAAAAAGATGAAATGTTTATCACCAAGAAGAGAATGCTCGAGGATATCATGGTATCTCTTGGTGGCAGAATTGCAGAAGAGATTATTTTCGGTGATATTACAACCGGTGCTTCAAGTGATATCAAGAAGGCAACCCAGGAAGCCAGAAATATGGTTACCAAGTATGGTATGTCAGAGAATCTTGGTGTAATAAATTATGATGAGAATGAGGAAGATGTATTTATTGGATACGATATTTCTCATTCCAAGAAACATAGCGAATTCATGGCCGGGGAAATCGATAAGGAAGTTAAGATGATTATCGATAAATGCTATGCAAAAGCTAAAGAGATCATATTGCAGTACGAGTCTGTCCTTCATAGCAGTGCTAATCTGCTGATTGAAAAAGAGAAGATTGGCAGAGAGGAATTTGAAGCTCTATTTGAAGGTATGGATATCACTACGGATGTGGAAATAGAAATCTGATTGTACAAAGTGCACAAAATCACATAGCTGTTTTTGACAAATTTGTGAAGTATTAGTCTTTACTAGGGTTTGGGTGGATGTTAGTATAATATGCGTAACCCCCCAATACATTATATAGTTTTTTGCTATACCCCATAAGAAAGAAATACCTTCTCTAAAAAGACAGCTTTTGAGCTGTCTTTTTTGCATGTAATAATAGGAAAGAGTATGAATACAAAAGCTTTATTTCATGACATGACGCTGGACTACTTACGACCAGCAGAACCTGATAAGAATAGAAAAACACAGGTGAGATTCAGAAGCTCCAAGAGTGACAATGTAGAAGTTACTCTTGTTTGGGGAAATGAGAGATTCATCATGCGACGCACGGAGTCCGATGGTGAGTTTGACTTCTATGATGTTGGAGTTAAGACAGGAAACGGAGTAGTTCCTTATTATTTCGAAATAAAATCTGAGGACGGAAGCCTTTTTTACTATGATAAAAGAGGCTGCGGACAGACAGTTCTGGATAGTATGAAGTTCAGGATCTTTCCGGGATTTTCTACTCCGGACTGGGCCAAAGGCGCAGTAATGTACCAGATTTTTGTGGATAGATTCTGTAACGGTGACAGATCTAATGATGTTCAGACCGGTGAATACTATTATAACGGACATAAGAGCGTGAAGGTTGATGACTGGAATCAGTATCCGGATGTTAACTGGGATTTTGGAGAATTCTATGGAGGAGACCTTCAGGGAGTTCTGAACAAGCTCGATTATCTTAAGGAGCTTGGAATAGACGCAATTTACTTTAATCCAATATTCGTATCTCCTTCATCTCACAAGTATGATACACAGGATTATGATCATATTGATCCTCATTTTGGAGTTATATTAGAGGATGGCGGTGATCTTAATCAGGATGGACAGGATAATTCCAGATCAACCAAGTATATCAGACGTGTAACCAATAAGAAGAACTTAGAAGCCAGTGATGCTCTGTTTGCCAAGGTGGTTGAGGAAGCGCATAAGAGAGGAATCAGAGTTATTCTCGATGGTGTATTTAATCACTGCGGTTCATTTAACAAATGGCTTGATAAAGAGCGAATTTATGAAGGCGAGAGTGATTATGAGAAGGGTGCTTATGTTTCAGAGACAAGTCCTTATCACAATTTCTTCTCCTTTAATGGAGGAAACTGGCCTTACAATTCAAATTACGACGGCTGGTGGGGATATGATACTCTGCCCAAGCTGAACTATGAAGGCTCCAAGGAGCTTGAGGAGTATATTCTCAGCATTGGACGCAAGTGGGTATCTGCTCCTTATAATGCAGACGGCTGGAGACTTGATGTGGCTGCTGATCTTGGCCATTCCAGGGATTATAATCATTATTTCTGGAAGAGATTTAGAACTGAAGTTAAGAAAGCTAATCCGGATGCGATCATTCTGGCAGAACATTATGGGCCTGCTGGAGAATGGCTACAGGGAGAAGAGTGGGATACGGTCATGAATTATGATGCTTTCATGGAACCACTTTCCTGGTTCCTGACCGGTATGGAGAAACACTCAGATGAATTCCAGCCATCAAGAGTCGGAAATGCCAGGGAATTCTTTGATACCATGGCTTATTGTGGCGGAGAGAATTTCAGTATGTCTTCTCTATACACAGCGATGAATGAGCTTTCTAATCATGACCATTCAAGATTCCTTACAAGAACTTCACAGAAGGTTGGAAGGAGTAGCAATCTTATGCCCCAGTCAGCAGATACAGGCATTAACAAGGGTGTCATGAGAGAAGCTGTCATGATCCAGATGACATGGCCCGGAGCTCCTACAATCTACTATGGAGATGAAGCCGGAGTTTGCGGATTTACAGATCCTGATAATAGAAGAACCTATCCTTGGGGACATGAAGATCACGAGATGATCAATTTCCACAAGGATATGATAGCAATACACAAGTCCTGTCCTGAAATAGTAAGTGGTTCTATTAGAGAACTTCTGGCAGAGCATAATTTCATTGCGTATGGAAGATTTAACAGGACAGCAGCTGTAATAGTTGCTATTAACAATAATGATTTTGAAGTAACCAAGGAAATCGAGATATGGCCTACAGGTATTCCTCGCGATGCCAATCTGAAAGCACTTATTACTTCAGATAATACCGGTTATAATACAGGCAGCTCAACAGTCAGGGCCAAGAACGGAGTAATAACACTTACTCTTTCACGCAGGTCAGGAACAGTACTCAGGTACAACAGTTTCGAACCAGTATCTGACGACGAGTTCTGGGCAGATAACTACTTTGACTTTGGCTGATGCTTGTGAAATGATTAACTTTATTTTTTCCGACAAGAAGTATATAATGGATTTAACCATCAATACTACATAAACAAGGGAGAAAAACAATGTTAGTATCCGCAAGAGACATGCTTGTAAAAGCAAAAGAAGGCCACTATGCAGTAGGCCAGTTCAACATTAACAACCTGGAGTGGACTAAGTCAGTACTTCTTACAGCACAGGAACTTCAGTCCCCAGTTATCCTCGGTGTTTCTGAGGGCGCTGGTAAATATATGACAGGTTTCACAACAGTAGCAGCTATGGTAAAGGCTATGGACGAGAGCCTTGGAATCACTGTTCCTGTTGCACTTCACCTTGACCACGGTACATACGAAGGATGCTACAAGTGCATCAAGGCTGGTTTCACATCTATCATGTTCGATGGATCACACTACAACATCGAAGAGAACGTTGCTAAGACATCAGAGCTTGTAAACGTTTCTCATCAGCTTGGTCTTTCAATCGAGGCTGAGGTTGGTTCAATCGGCGGCGAGGAAGACGGCGTTGTTGGTATGGGTGAGTGTGCTGATCCTGAAGAGTGCAAGAGAATCGCTGATCTCGGCGTAGATATGCTTGCAGCAGGTATTGGTAACATCCATGGTAAGTATCCAGAGGGATGGCCAGGACTTAGATTCGACGTTCTTGACGCTATCCAGCAGAAGACAGGAACTATGCCTCTCGTACTTCACGGCGGCACAGGAATTCCTGCAGATATGATCAAGAAGGCAATCACACTTGGTGTATCCAAGATTAACGTTAATACAGAGTGCCAGCTTTCATTTGCTGATGCAACACGTAAGTATGTTGAGGCTGGTAAGGATCTTGAAGGTAAGGGATTTGACCCTCGTAAGCTTCTTGCTCCTGGTGCTGAGGCAATCAAGGCAACTGTTAAAGAGAAGATGGAACTCTTTGGATCAGTTGGCAAGGCTTGATGCAATTGATTTTAGAATTACGATGGGGCGAGGCCGTAAGGCTTCGCCCTTTGCTGTTATAAAATAATAATTACCATGGGGGACTTAAATGAACAACGAACTAACCAGAAAAGATATTGAGGACATGGAGGCAGAGATAGAACACCGCAAGGTTGTAGTCAGAAAAGAGCTTCTTGAGCATGTTAAAGAGGCTCGTGCACAGGGTGATCTGTCCGAGAATTTTGAGTATTATGCTGCCAAAAAGGCGAAGAATCAAAATGAGAGCAGGATCAGGTTCCTGGAGAGAATGATCAAAACTGCTAAGGTTATCGACGATAACACTACAGAAGATCAGGTTGGAATGAATAAATCAGTAACTGTACGTATCGAGGAAGATGGCAGTGAGGAGACCTATAAAATAGTTACAACAATGAGACAGAACTCATTAAAAGGCCTTATCAGTGTTGAATCTCCACTGGGTAAACAATTACTTGGACATAGAGTAGGTGACCGTGTTAATATAAAAGTAAGCGATAATTATAGTTATGAAATAACGATAACCAAAATTGAAAACACAGGTCTCACAGAGGACGATAAGATTAGAGACTTCTGATGTTTTCCAATTATTTCGGAGGTAAACATGAGAGTATTTCAACCTGTAGATATCGAAGATGTTGAAAATGGTTCCTATGTTTTTGACGGTCGTAAATTTCTGGTAACTGCCGGAGATGGAACCAAAGTCAATACAACAGCTGCATCAAACGGCGGTGTCGGTCAGATGTGGGGACGACATGTGACATTCGTCTGTGTCAGAGAGAATCGATACACCAAGGATCTGATTGATGCATCAGGAGAATACTCAATTAGTTTTCTTGATAATACGGAATTTCGCGGTGCGATCAAGTATCTGCAGGCTGTATCCGGTAAAGATGAGGATAAGCTCAAGGGAGCACGCCTTAATGTGTGCTATCATGAGGGAGTTCCGTTTATAGAAGAATCCAGTAATGTGCTGATCTGTAAGGTCTTGTACAGAAAAGTAATTGGAACAGATGGCTTTGTGGATAAAGACCTTCCGGAGGAGTTCTATAAAGATCAGAATAGTCATGTAATATACGTTGGGGAGATAACTAAGGTATTGGTAAGGTAGTGTTTCTTAAAAATGTGCTTATGAGGGGCATATGAAAACAAGAATTAGGAATATCTTTTCCTGCGTATTGAGCTCGATTTTATTGTCAGTAGGCGTGTTATCTGGCTGCGGAGAGTCAGTTCCACGCTCTGATGAGTTTGCGCAAATTTTAGAGGACTATGATAATAGTGGCTCTGAAGAATGGGATTTTTATGATCCTATGACAACAATCCAGATTTCAGGCTGGCTTGACGAATCCTGCGTCAAGAATCTAATGGCATTTCTTGCCAATGAATATCCTAATTACAATTTTAAATACAGATATATTTCCAAGGATAGCTATGAGTACATAATAGATTCCGAGTTATCTTCTAAAACTGCGACCGATGTAGTTATGATGACGCCAAGTATGGCAAAAAAACATGCAAAAAACAGGTATATTGAGGATGTTTCTGCCTACTGCGATAACTTTACTGATAAGGGAAAAGAAGCATTTATGTATGGAAACAGAGAGTACGCAGTTCCAAGTACAAGTGATTTCCAATGCATTTTTTATAATAAAGAAATTATGCAGAAAAGTAACCAAAAGCTTCCGCTTTCTTTTGATGGATTCCTTGATCTGTGTGATCATTTGCAAAATGAAATGGGTATTAAGCCGCTGTCTGCCGGGTTAAAAGACTCAGATAAGGTAGCGGATACAGCGCTTGCTCTCTTGGCATCAGGGTACCTTGCTACTGACGAAGGGAAGAAATTTGGGAGTAAAATCGCCTACGGACAAACGACTTTTCTCATGGAAATCAGACCTTATATGTATAAATGGCAGAATATGTGCATTCATAAAGTATATACAAGAAGTATGTGTATTATGGATGACACAGCTGCAATAGAAGAGTTTGCCTCAGGAAAGAGCTTTATGTATATGGGAGGTCTGTCAGATTATAACAGGATAAAAGAAGCAAATCCGGATATTAAGCTTGGAACTATGGCACTTTCAAGTGAAACAATTGGAAGAGCTGTGCTTATAGGCGGCTGTAACTGCGGCTTTGCAGTCAACTCTTTTACCCCAAATAAGCAAATGGCAATGGATGTTGTCGGTAAAATAGCGACGGTTGACGGACAACGCGCGTTATGGTCAGACAGACAGGGAAGTCAGACATATCTTAAAAATGTGGTCTTTGATAATCCTGAAGAATTTGATGAAATCAGGTCTCTTACAAGTACTGACAGAGTGGTAATGCCTTGGAATGAGTGGGGAAGTCATAGTAGTCAGATATACGAAGTATTTGGACGGGAATTACAGAAGGTTGTACTGGGAGAGCAATCGGTAGAAGTTGCATTTTGGGTTATTGATGACGAAGTTAAGCAGATCCTGCGAGAGGATTAAGAGGGCTAATTTATGGGCGCTAAGACAAAAGGGCAGTGGAGACACAGCATTAAAACTCAGCTCAGAGTAATACTGGCAGTACTGATCGTAGTGCCTATCGTTATTCTGGGAATATATATGTATGTTGTAGCCAGGAGAAATCTGATCCAGCAGACGCAAATTGCAATGCAGGGAAATACCGAAGTTATAGCAAACGGACTTGAGAGTAACTGTAAAAGAACTACAGATATTATTAAGTTTTTTACTTATGAGGAGGATTTGCGTAAAGCGCTGGAACGTGCAGAAAACGACCCTTATACACTTTCCGCAGAACTTAGCAAAAACATTGAGCCCATTATCTGGTATTACATGAGCAGTGATACCAATATTGAATCGATAAACATATATTCTGACCTGATTCCGGAGGATCATATTGGTGATTTCATGCACAAGCCTGAAACTGAGGATGAGATGACAAGATATGACCTGTGCAGAAATGAGTATAGCACCATGTGGGTAACGGATGGAAAGGGAGGAGTCTATGTGATCAAGGCTCTTCTGGATCTTGGAACTTCATCTAAACTTGTGGGAACAGTGGAATTAAAGGTCAGAAACAGCTCTTTTTTCTCGGCAATAAACAATTCGGGCTATCTTGATAATGGAATACTTGTTGTTGATGGAAAAGGAAACATAGTTATCCACAAAGGTATTGAGGATAGGAAGCTTGATACAGATATATGTAAGGTTGCCATAGACTATGGTGTCGATTTCATGGACAATGGATTTGTTGAAGGAAAAGAGTATTTTCTGTCTTCTTCAAATAAATTTGAAAATTCATGGAAGCTCTTTTATTACGTTGACAGGTCTGAGATCACGGCTGATGTTGTATCTATACTGATATCAGATATAGTTATCGCGCTGATTCTGTTTGCCCTGGCCTTTGTTGTTGCTTCTGTTTATGCAGAGAGATTTAGCCGCAGGATTAACGTGCTGAACGATATGGCGGGCGAAGTAAGAAATGGAAATTTCAACATTCAGGATGAAGATAAATCCAGAGACGAAATCGGACAGTTGTCGACAGCTATGGCTGGAATGGCAGGGCAGCTCCGAGAGATGGTGGATGAGATAAATGAGCGTAATGTAAAGGACCTCCAATCCAAGGACAACGATATTCACTACAGAGAATGGCTGTTTGACTTCGTGGTTGAACGTAATAATGATATTTTGGCGGTTGTGGATGGCGACAGCTATATTCCGAGCTTTGTGACGTCTAATGTAGAAGATGTGCTGGGAATTCCGCTCACAGATATTCAGGAAGATATAAGAAACCTTGATAAGGCACATGACCAGGAGAAAACTGACGGAATAAATATAGAAGCAGTATTTAACAAATGTAAAGAGACCGGTGAGGCATTTATACAGGATGAAATTAAACTTGAGAACATCAAAACCGGTGAGCATCTGTATTATAGAGGCATCACGGTCACAACTTTTGATGATGGCGGACAGAGAACTGCGATAGCTCTCTATGACAGAACTCAGGAGATCAGGAGAAATCATCAGCTTCAGGAAGCCCTTAATGCAGCTGAGACTGCCAATAAGGCCAAGACTAGTTTTTTGGCAAATATGTCTCATGACTTCAGGACTCCTATGAATGCGATCACCGGCTTTAATCTTCTGATCGACAAGCATGCAGAAGAGCCTGATAAGGTAAAAGAGTATACGCACAAGATAAGTCTTGCATCTCAAAATCTTTTGTCCATGCTAAATGACGTTCTGGATATGAGTAAGATTGAGAGTGGTAAGACTACGCTCGATATTAAGGAAGTGCCGATAGGTCTTTTGCTGGAGGAAATAAATTCTGTTATCAGTTTCCAGGCTAAGAATAAGAATCAGGAATATATTGTTAAGATTGAAGACATGCAGCATGACATATTTATGGGTGATAAGCAGAGAATCAATGAAATCCTCATGAATATTCTGGGCAATGCGATCAAATATACACCTGAGGGTGGTAGAATTGAGTTTACTATAAATGAGTCACCATCTTCATCTGAGGGCTTTCAGAATGTTACCTTTACTATCAAGGATAATGGTATAGGTATGAAGCCCGAGTACAAGGACAAGATATTTGATGCATTTTCCAGAGAAGAAAAGGGAGCAACCAAGACTATTCAGGGTACTGGCCTTGGAATGGCGATCACAAAGAGCCTTGTAGAACTCATGGGCGGAACTATCAGAGTTGATTCAGAAGAAGGAAAGGGAAGTACCTTTATTGTTAATCTGAGGCTCAAGGCTGTAGAAGCTGATGTTGGATTCTGGAAGGCCAATGGAATAACAACTATGCTTGTTGTTAATAGCGATATGGAAGCTGATGAGAAACACAGAAAAGCTTATGAAAAAGACAATATTGATACAACCTGTGCATATAGCGGCACAGAGGCTCTTAAGTGTATTGACAAGCTGGCGACTGAGAATAAGCATTTTGATTTTATCCTGATTGATGAGACAATTGAAGATACCACAGTTGAAGAGCTTGTTAAGAATATAAGGGCAAGAGATAGTAAGAACAACAGCCTTATATTTGCCGTTACAGATAATTATGAAATGAATGCAGATGCTCTTAGGGCAGCAGGATGTAATGATATCCTCCAAAAGCCGGTATTTGTAACTACTCTCAAGAAGGCAATTGAAGATATCACCAAGAGAAAAGTGGAAAAAGAGCAGGAGCAGACCAATCCACTTGAAGGAATGCATTTCCTTGCTGCGGAAGACAATGATATAAATGCTGATATTCTGATAGAACTCATGGATATGTTCGGAGCAACTGTAACAAGAGGCTGTAACGGACAGGAAGTAGTAGAAATGTTCAAAAACGCCAAGGAAGGCGATTATGATATGATACTTATGGACGTTCAAATGCCGGTGATGAACGGATATGAAGCGGCAGCAGCTATCAGAAGTATCCCGACTGAATGGGCTCAGAGAATACCTATTATTGCAATGACGGCAAATGCCTATGCAGATGACGTTCAGCTTGCTTTTGATGCAGGAATGAATGCGCATGTGACTAAGCCTATAGATATCAAGGTTGTTGAGAAGACAATACTACAGTTTAAGAACAAATAAAGATTTATTTTATTCTTAGAATATGAGAAAATAGGTTATTAATGGAGGGTAAAACGTGAACGGTGTAAAAAAAGTAACAGATGGAATATTTTGGATTGGTGGAAGCGACAGAAGACTTGAGCGCTTTGAAAATATTTTCCCAATCCCGGAAGGCGTTTCTTATAACAGCTATTTTATAGATGATGATAAAACAGCCGTATTCGATACAGCAGATATAACAATATCTGACCAGTATCTTGAGAATCTCAAGGATTGTCTTGACGGAAGAAAACTTGATTATCTGGTGGTATTACACATGGAGCCTGATCACTGCTCGCTTATTAGTACTGTGACAGGTCTTTTCCCTGAGGTTACAGTGGTTGGTAATGCCAAGACATTCCAGATCATGGAGCAGTTCTTCCCGGAGGCAGCAGGTTTTAATAAGCTTGAAGTCAAGGAAGGGGACAGTCTGTCTACTGGAAACCACAACTTTAAGTTTGTGACAGCTCCTATGGTGCACTGGCCTGAGGTTTTGTTTGCTTATGATGATACTTCCAAGGCGCTTTTGTGTGCTGATGCTTTTGGCACCTTTGGAGCACTTGATGGCGGCCTTTTTGCAGATGAATATGATTTTGAGAAAGTGTTCCTTAATTCTGCAAGACGCTATTATGCAAATATCGTAGGTAAGTATGGAATGCAGGTTCAGGCAGTTCTTAAAAAGGCACAGGGACTTGATATCCAGATGCTGTTACCACTTCATGGACCGGTATGGAGAAAAGATATAGCCTGGTTTATCGACAAGTATCAGAAGTGGAGTACTTACGAACCTGAGACAGAGGATATTGTTGTTATCTACGGAAGTTTGTATGGTCACACCGCAAGTGCAGCTGAAGCTGTGGCTGCGAGCATCAGAAATAAGACTAAAGCCGGTGTTAAGGTTTATGATGTATCAGGCACTGACGTGTCATATCTAATAGGGGAGGTATGGCGCTGCAAGAATATAGTGATCATGTGCCCGACATATAACAATGGTATTTATCCGCCAATGGAAAGCTTTATTGCAGATATGGCTGCCCTTGGAGTACAGAACAGGTCTTTTGCGCTAGCACAGAATGGCACATGGGCCCCTGTAACAGTCAAACTCATGACTGAAAAACTTCAGACACTTAAAAACGTGACAATTCTCGAAGAGAGTCTTACAATAAAAAGTGCACTTCATAAAAAAGATACTGACAGCCTTGAGGCATTTACAGATGCTATAGTCAAGGCATAAAAAGATGATTTTTGGAGGTTAAGTGTGAAAAAGAGTGTAAATATGTTCAAAAAGCTTGTTGCTGTAGTTGCTATGGCAGCAACAGTTTCATGTGGTGTTATGGCATCTCATGTTGTAACTGATAATGCAGGTGTTGTTGCAGAGGCAGCAGGAAGACCTGTGAGCATTAATTCCTGTGTGATACAGGGAGGAACAGTTGTAGCTAATGTTTCCTGCAAGTCAGTTCCGGCATCTGATGATGGCAAATTCTATCTATACGCTGATGAAGTATATCAGGATGGTACAACAGGAAAAATAGTTGCTACTACAGAGAGAGGAACAAGTGCCACATTTTCTTTTCCTCTTGGATATAATTCAGGTGAATCTAATCTTTCCAAGAAATTTCTGGTTGCAGTAAAGAGTGGCGGATCAATGATCCAGGTAAGTGATGAGCACTATATCACAAACCCTGAGGGAAATGCCTACAAGACAGTAGCCAGAAATGATCACGGCATCAAGGGAATTCTTCCTACAAATGCAGATGCAGCTACATTCAAGGATTTAGGTGTTGCCCAGATGGTTTACAACCTCTACATGGGAGACATTGTTTGTGACGCATCAGTTCCGGGAGCTATCCTCTTTAATTACAATGGAACCGATTATTATTTCAATCCGGCTACACTTGGTCAGTATGATGCTTTTGTTCGCTGGTGTCATGTAAGTGGATTCCAGCTCACAATGACAATTCTCAACAATAAGACAGAAGCCGGAGCAGACCTTATCCACCCTCTTTCAAGAGATTCACACGTTTGTCCAGGTTATGCCATGAATACCAAGGAAGATGGCGGTACACAGCACCTCAAGGCAATCGCAGCTTTCCTTGCAAACAGATATTCAGGCGGCGCTTACGGAACAATTGATAACTGGGTAATTGGTAACGAAGTAAATGCCAGAACAGAGTGGTATTACATGAGTTCAACAAATCTTGAACTCAATGTAAGCGAATATGTTAAGGCATTCCGAATTTTCTACAATGAGATCAAGGCTGTTAATGCCAACGCCAAGATTTATAATTCAATCGATCAGGAATGGCAGAGAAAATCAAATCCCGGATGTTCACTTGCCAAGGACTTCCTCGACAGATTCAACTACTACATGGCAAGAGAAGGTAATGTTGATTGGGGACTTTCAGTTCACCCATACAATGCACCTTTGTTCGACCCATATGCTTGGAAACAGCAGGCTCAGTACGTTAGCAACAATGTAACAAGTAAGTATATTACAATAGAGAACCTTTATGTTCTGACAGATTATATGTGTCAGTCTTCATTCCTTGCTCCATCAGGCAAGGTTCGTGATATAGCACTTTCAGAGATTGGCTATACATCTGAATTTGGTGAAGAATATCAGGCAGCATCTATAGCTTACGCTTACACAATGGCTGCTACTAATCCATATATCAAGTCATTCATCCTCTTTAGAGAGACTGATGATGCACATGAGATGGAGAGCCACATAGCTCAGGGCCTCAAGAATCTTGATGGATCTCACAAAATGTCTTACGATTTCTATAAGGCAATGGGAACCGCTCAGCAGGAGACTTACAAAGCTAAGGCATCAGCAGTGATCGGTGCAGATATCAATTCACTGGTTGCTAACAGAACATTCCTTACTAGAAACGGCTGGTTTTTAAATGACTAACTTAGATAAAGAATTAGAAACACTTAATAAGATTACAAATATGCAGAAGAACCTTCTTGGAAGCATCTATGGAGATTTCTTCTCGACAGGAAACAGCGGATCATCTGTAGGGACAAATGGTAGCAGCGCTTCAGGTTCAAATGGTAATGCATCAGGAAATACCAATACAACCAAGGATCCTGAGAAAATAGAACAGGAAAAGAAAATAGGAGAAGCTGCAGACTCCCTTGGAAATGCAATCGACAATGCAAATGCAGCTCTTGGAGAAGCCAAGAATCTCCTTGCTTCCGGCCCTGATATCAAGACTGCTACAGAAACAGAAGAAAAGCCTGAGGAGCCTGAAGAGGATCCAATGGAGTCTCTTGATAAGCTCATTGGACTTGCAGGTATCAAGGATGACGTCAAAGAGCTTGCAGCCTTCGTCAAGGTACAGAAAGCCAGACAGGATCAGGGACTTAAGTCAGTTCCGGTATCACTTCACCTTGTATTTACAGGTAATCCGGGAACAGGTAAGACAACAGTTGCCAGAATTATTGCCAGAATATACAAGCAGATAGGAGTATTGTCTAAAGGTCAGCTCGTTGAAGTGGACAGATCCGGCCTTGTAGCAGGATATGTAGGACAGACAGCTATTAAGACTTCCGAGCAGATCAAGAAAGCTAAGGGCGGAGTTCTCTTTATTGATGAGGCATATGCTCTTTCCCAGAAGGATGATGCATTCGGCCAGGAAGCCATCGATACTATCCTCAAGGCAATGGAAGATAACAGAGATGACTTTGTTGTTATCGTAGCAGGCTACACAGAGCCTATGAAGAAATTCATCGAGTCTAATCCTGGACTTAAGTCAAGGTTCAACAAGTACATTGAGTTCCCGGACTATAATATCGACGAACTCGAAGAAATCTTCTATATGAACTGCGACAAGTATGATTACAAGGTTGATGAGGATGTTAAGCACCAGATCAGAGCCCTTATCACAGCCAAGAAGATTGAGAATATTGATAACTTTGCAAATGCAAGAGAAGTCAGAAACCTCTTCGAAGAGATCATCACCAATCAGGCAAGGAGGATTTCTACTATCGAGAATCCTACAGGCAATGATATGATGACAATCCTTCGTGAGGATCTCGAAGACCTGTCTATCATTGCAGATAACAAGAATAGTGATAGTGATGATGCTCCATCGCAAGCTTGAGCTTGTAAAGTTACAAAAATACTGATATAATCGATAATGCTTGCGGAACATCAGCAAGCATTATCATTTTCATTATTGTTTACTATCGAGGCGTGGCTCAGTTTGGTAGAGCGCTGCGTTCGGGACGCAGAGGTCGCAAGTTCGAATCTTGTCGCCTCGACTTAGTAATAAAGCGGGTTTGAGGATTTCTCAGACCCGCTTTATTACTAAATACAAGGGGAGGATAAGGATGAGGAGGAATTGTACGAATTGGTAAGTAATAAGATAGATATTAAATTAGCAGATATTGATTTCATTAGACCTTCCATTGAATATGCAAAAGAGATTGGCGATTACAGACAGGAATTTCTTGATAACGGAGATCATATGGATGGATGCGGTCCGCTTAGAAAACATGAGAATCCAGAGGAATACATAGAAATCTGTGAGCAAAAGAGAAATCCTGATACCGCAGAGGTTGCAGGAGGACGAGCGGAGCAGTTTTTACTTGTGAGAAGATCAGATAACAGGCTGGTTGCAATGGCGCAGTACAGATTTGGCGTTGATCCAAAATTTTGCATAGGATACTCAGTACGCCCTTCTGAGAGAGGAAAGGGTTATGCAAAGATGGCATTACAGAATCTGCTCGTGTGGCTTAAGGATAAAGGCCAGGTGAGCACCTCAATTGCTTGCGAACCATCCAATGAGGCAAGTAAAAAGGTTATCCTTAGTTGCGGTGGAAGGCTGATAGATACATGTACCTATAAAGGGATTGATCTGATGGTTTTTGAGATACCAATTGAATGAGGTAAGACTTTGATAAAACGTGTTACAGAATTAAACGAATACAATGTCTTTCTTGCCGTAGCAGAAGAACCAAAATTTTTATAATGCTTGAAAAAGCCTGGGCTAATTGAGATGTCTCAACTAACCCGGGCTTTATAATATTCACTTGATATATATTGGCGATTTATAATGTGATTAAGCGTTATAAATCGCCAGATTATATTATTGATATAATGTTTTGGCGATTTATACGACAAAAGAGAGATATTAAGACTATTGGAATTCACGGACTGATACATGTCATGAATTTATGACGATCTAGGAACTGTTCAGCCTTACTTATCAAGGTATCTTTACGTCTTGGAAAGTCTCCGGTAGAAACTACAGTAACTTCAATGCCATCATTTTCTTTTATAAACAGAGTAAGACTTTCTGAATAATCAGAACTTGAAGTAAAGAAACAGTCATATTTGTAAAAACTTAAGACTGCGGCATTATCGGCAAAGAATGAGTGTAGCACAATGATCATCAGCTCAATTTCTGGAATACTTCATTTGCCTTTTTAATTTCCAAAAAGAAGCTTATGTAATAAACTACAGCGCCAATAACATAGGGAATAGTTACAGAGACAAACATGTCATGGTAAGCGGAAGGAGAAGTCTCTGTAAAACGCCCCAATATCCATATGCCCAAAAAGACGAAGCCAATAAGCACCAGGTACTGTCCGATAACCACAGGAATAAAAGGAAAACGCTGCAGATAATAATGGAGGGATAAAATAAAAGTCGCAAGAATAGATATTCCAAGGCATATAAAAATGTTTTCTGTGTAGTTTTTATCTAAATAGCCTGTAACCTTTTCCAGGATGAGTTTTCCACACACTATGAGTGTGAAGGTTACACAGACAATGGATATAAAATTGTTTTTGTTAATTAGCTTCATTTTTTTTCTCCTGAATGTGCTTAAGTGCCTGATAGAATTCTGCTCTGTAGCCTCTGTTCATAACGATGCACTCGTCGTTTTTGAGATATATAAGAGTCCTCATGTTTAGGTCGCCCTGAAGGCGCTTTATTTTGTACAGATTGACGATGCAGGACTTGCTGATACGCACAAAGCCAGCTTCTTTATGGTCATCAATGATATTTTGAAGTGTCTCTTTTACCTCAAGACAGGTGTTACTGGTGTAGCCAAAGGTCTTGCGGTCTACAGTTTCAAAATAAAAAATGGAAGAAAGAGGAACTGTCACCCTCTTCCCATCAGAGATTCCTTCTATGTATTTAAGTGCAGGCCGCAGTCTTTCGAGTACTGCGGCCGTTTCACCATCTATCTCATCGTAATGTAATTCCAGATAATTTTCTTCCAGATTTTCCTCTTTGGTCTTAAGAAACTTCATTTTAACCCCTTATAAAATAAACATAATGCAGAGGAATAAGTAGGAAAGTTTAATATTTCTGTTTGTAAGCAGATACGCGCCACCGAATACAAAACCGCCGATAGCAGTAGAGATTCCATCTACCATATTTCCTTTTGTGAGCCAGTGGCCAAGTCCCCAGGTAAGTGCTACTACAATTCCTCCATAGGGAATCTTATCATTTTTGAACCACTTTTCAAATGCATACTGACCAAAAACAATGACAAGAAGTACTAGGAAAACTTCGAAAAGATAGTAAATATACTGGAATGTGAAAAGAACTGTACCCTTATGTGCAAACTCTTTAAGAACCTTGCTTCCGCCCCAGTCAATCCATGTAGAAATCAGTACAAGTACTGTTCCTGTGATTAGAAGGATCCACTGGAAAAGAGACATCTCTTTTGCACCCTGTAAAAGACTTTTTTGTTTAAAATTCTTGATAAGGTCGATATCTGATTTGCGAGCACAGTCTTTGACAATATACATTCCGCCAAGTCCCCATACGATGCAGGTCAGTGTCCAGTGAAGAATATTCTGCCATGGTGCATAACTCTTCCAATCACTGTATCCGTATATGTTGTATTCAATTACATAAGTAAGTAAAAGCTCAAAGCCGATAACTCCAAAAGCCCCTAAGGAGTAGCTAAGGAAATCAAGTCCCTGGAAAAATCTGTTTCTTTTCTTTGTAAGTGTCTGTGTATTCATGGTAAAAGCTCCTTTTTGTAGTGGTTTCTCTTGATGTATATACCTTACTAAGTTCGGAGCCTTGCTACAATATTTTAGATGCTAAGTTGCAATCAGCAGTGCTTAAGTTGCAATCCCTTACAAAAATGTAAGGTAACAAGAAGGAAATGTAAGCCAAATAAAAGGCAGGGCATTTCCTTTTTTGTTACCATTTCATTGTCGGAAAAAGTTAAGTCAACATAATACGTGCGGAAATAAATTCCTGATGACACGATGAAAAGGAGTATGAAATGAAAGTGTTAAAAAAGATTGGAAAAGTATTATTGATTATTGTATTAGTGATCAGCACATTGCTGGTTGTAGGACTAAATTATAAGACAGTCCTTGCAATGCACAAAAATAAAACGGTAGTTGAAAACGCAGTAGCTGTATCGGAAATTGACATACCTGACAGCGTGCAGATTGTAGGTCTTGGCGAGGCAACCCACGGAAGTGCGGAATTTCAGGAGTCCAAGCTTGATGTATTCAAAATGCTAGTGGAAAAAGAGGGATATAGTGCGTTCTGCCTTGAAGCAGACTTCGGGGATTGCCTTAGAGCCAATGAATTTGTTCAGGGCGGCGAAGGTGATGCCAGAGAAGTTGCTAATAATTTGAGTTTTAATCTTTACCACACCCAGCAGATGGCAGATCTTCTTGATTGGATGAGAGAGTATAACGCTTCTGTTTCAGAAGATAAGAAGATAAGATTTTACGGCTTTGACATGCAGAATCCGGAAAAGAGCGTAGAGTACCTATATGACTACATGAAGAAAAACAACATTACAGTCAAAGAGACTTCAGAAATTGAATACTTTATTGATGAGAACAGAACTGAGTCTATGACTGAAGATGGTGTTAAAAAGGTTAAAGAAGAGCTTGAAGATATCAAAAAAGAGGTAATTGCTGCGGCTACAAATGATCAGGACTTAGATGTCAATTTCGCTACTAAAGCTGCCGATAATATTGCTACATGTGTTGACTATGTGTTTGCTGATAAGGCTACATTAGCAGCAAGAGATAGGGCAATGGCTGACAACGTATCATGGATTCTTGATCTTGAAAAGAAAATCGGATCAGGTAAGATCATGCTGGCAGCCCATGATGGACATATTTCCAAAAAGCCACATTTTAGTTTAGCGCAGGCAGTAACTATGGGAGGTCTACTTAAAGAAAAATATGGTGATGCATACTACAGTCTTGGTACAGACTTTTTCAAAGGAAAAACAAATGCAAGAGTAGAAAGTATGACTTCTGATGAGTATAAGAGAAAAGACTTTTTCTTTACTACAGCTGATCCTATAGCTTATCAGGCCAAGTACATGGAATATAAGAGATTTTACCTGGACTTTGAGAGCATTTCATCTGAGGATAACAAGGAACTTTATGACCTGGTTCATTCGGATGTAACTATGGGAACTTTTGGAGAAGCAGTATCAGATATGTATTATCTGGTGCATTATGCTTACAGAATTGAGATGGCACCAGCTGATCTTTATGATGGAATGATCTATTACTATAGCGTTTGCGCAACTTCACCGCAGTACTAAGTGTGCGAAAATGGACGGAGTCAGTGGTCCATTATGCTCGACAACAAACACTTTTCGAATTAGAATCGAAGGAGACTAGATGGTGAAAGGCGTGAATATGAGAAAAGTATTTATTGTTGAGGATGATGAAATAATAGCAGGGCAGGTTGCCAAGCACCTTGAAACCTGGCAGATGAAGCCATTTAAGGCTCAGGACTTTCAGAATATCATTGGGGAATTTGAGAAAGCGCAGCCTGATATAGTTCTTATGGATTTAAAACTTCCTGCCTATAACGGATTTTACTGGTGTAGCGAGATCAGGAAGATATCTCAGGTTCCCATTGTGTTCCTGTCATCAGCGGATGACAATATGAATATAGTAATGGCCATGAATATGGGAGCTGATGACTTTATCGCCAAGCCCTTTGACCTGCAGGTTCTGACAGCCAAGATACAGGCGATCCTTCGCAGGAGTTATGGAGAGAGCATTGCAGTTCATGAGCTTGAGGTAAAAAATGTGAGGCTAAACCTTGACGATACTTCCGCAAGCGTAGGGGACAACAGGCTTGATCTTACCAAGAATGAATACCTGATTCTCAAAACCCTGATGGAGCAGCAGGGAAAAGTGGTTTCCAGAGAAACAATCATGGAGAGACTCTGGGGAGCAGATGAGTTTGTTGACGATAACACACTAACTGTCAACGTTACCAGAATCCGCAAAAAGCTCGATGCAGCAGGAGCTGAGGATTTCATAGCAACCAAGAGAGGAATGGGATACATTGTTGGGGAAGAATAAATTCTGGGAAAAGAGTAAAGTGCTCATAGTTACCAATGCATTACAGGCAGCGGTGCTCATAATTGCAGGCGTTTTATACAACATAGAAAGCGAATTTCTGTTTTATGAAATTAGCTTTCTTTTTCTGCTTACAGCTGTAGCCATTGTAATAAACTATAGACAAAATAAGGAAGAAATTTCTGAAACTACAGAGAAAAAGACAGAAGAACTGAGAGATACCAGATGGGAACAGATGCGGGAAAAAGAGGACTTTTTTGCCTTGTGGGCCCATCAGATAAAGACTCCTATCGCTGCTCTTAAGCTCCTTTTCCAGGACGAAGAGCCTTCTATCGGAGATTGTAAAAGAGAGCTTTTTAAGATTGAAAACTATGTCAGCATGGCCCTTAATTATCTGCGATTTGATGATATGTCAGGAGATTTGGTCCTCGAGAGATGCCAGCTTGAGCCCCTTATCAAACAGGTGGTAAAAAAGTTTTCAACAATCTTTATTTATCAGCATCTTACTGTGGAATTTAAAGACCTTGATAAAGAGATATTAACAGACGAGAAGTGGTTTTCTTTTGTGCTGGAGCAGGTTTTATCTAATGCTCTCAAATATACTAAGACAGGCGGAATTAAGATTTTTTCGCGAGACATAGATAATTTAGATGCACATCAGGAAATCTTTTCCCGGAATGGAATAGAAATTGTAATAAGAGACACTGGTGTTGGCATTAAGAGCGAAGACCTTCCAAGAGTATTTGAAAAGGGCTATACCGGCTACAATGGCAGAATAGATAAAAAGGCCAGTGGACTTGGACTCTACATGTGCAAGGGAGTCTGCGACAAGCTTGGCCACAAGATCCGTATTGAATCTGAGGTGGGGCGTGGAACTGACGTTATCATCACAGTTCTGCGAGAGAAGATATCTGCCAGTGACGTAAAGAGATATTGATAGAATTCTTTTTAAAAGTGCCTTAACCTTACAAAAATGTAAGTCAGCATAGAGGAAATGTAAGCCAAATAAAAGGCAACGCATTTCCTTTTTTGATAACCTTATATTGTCGAGAGACGAGATACAAGAAAAACATAAAAATGGGACAGAAAAAATGGACTGCAAACCCCGTCCACAAGGTCCAAAATAGCGGAGGAAGAAATGTCAGTTTTAGAAGTAAATCACGTAAAAAAAGTATATAAAACAAGAATGGGTACTGAGTCAGTTACTGCCCTTAAGGATGTTCATTTTAGTGTTGAAAAAGGCGAGTTTGTAGCAATCATGGGAGAGTCCGGAAGCGGCAAGACAACTCTTTTAAATATCCTTGCAAGCCTTGACATTCCAACAGCAGGTAAGGTCCTGGTAAATGGCAAAGACTTCTCATCACTTAAGGATGGAGAAAGAGCTATCATGAGAAGAAACAATCTTGGATTTATCTTCCAGGATTTCAACCTTCTTGATAACTTTACGATTGAGGATAACATCAAGCTCCCGCTTGTTCTTGCAGGCGAAGACTATAAGACAATGGATGAAAAAGTTGCGCCACTAGTTAAAACACTTGGCATTGAAGCTCTTCTTCATAAGTATCCATACGAGGTTTCAGGTGGACAGAAGCAGAGAACAGCAGTAGCAAGAGCACTTATCACAAAGCCTCAGATCCTCCTTGCAGATGAGCCTACAGGAGCGCTTGATTCCAAGGCAGCAACAAATCTCATGCATCAGCTAAGAGATATCCACAAGAGCGGACAGACAATCCTTATGGTTACTCATAGTAATGTGGCTGCAAGCTACGCAGACAGAGTAATGTTCATAAGAGATGGTGAAGTTTTCCACCAGATATACAGAGGCCAGATGTCCAGAAGCGAGATGCTTGATAAAATCTGCGATTCAGTAACAGTACTCATGAGGGGAGGAGAAGACGGTGAACAGTAATCTTCTTAGCAGACTTGCCTTCAACGGTCTTAAAAATAACAAAAAGACAATATTGCCGTACGTTTTAGTAAGTTCTATAACGGTAATGGTTTTCCACATTTTGATGTCACTTATTTACAGCAGATTTCTTGTAAGTAATGGACATCCAATGTTCTACGGAGCAGACTATATCGTACTGTTCCTGCACTTTGGAAGTATTGCAGTAGCAATTTTCTCAGTAATATTTCTCATGTATGGCAACAGATTTGTCCAGAAGTCAGGTAAAAAAGAAATCGGATTATATGGTGTTTTAGGGCTTAGCAAGAAAAATGTCAGCAGAATTCTCCTGATACAAAGCAGCGTTCAGGCATTATCTTCTATGGCATTTGGAATCCTTGCAAGCGTATTTGTGAATAAACTTGTAGTTCTTTTCCTGTATAAGCTGGTTCATCAGCCTGTTGTAAAGGGAATGGAGTTCTCATTAAAGGCAACAATAATTACAGTCATATTCTTTGGATTTATTTTTATCAGCCTCTTTGTTTTCAATCTTTTGGAAGTACGCCTTGGAAATCCAATTGATCTTTTAAAGAGTGAGAATCTGGGAGAAAAAGAGCCAAAGACAAAATGGGCCCTTCTTGTGATCGGAGTAGTAACTCTTTTTGCAGGCTATTATATAGCGGTTAATATTGAAAACACATTTTCTGCTATCAGTTCACTTTTTACAGCAATTGTCCTTGTAACTATAGGAACATATGCACTGTTCATCGCAGGAACAATTTTTGTTCTCAAGATGCTCAAGAAGAATAAAAAATATTATTACCAGACAAGGCACTTTATCAGCCTTTCAAACCTTATTTTCAGAATGAAGCACAACGCTGCGGGCCTTGCATCTATATGTATATTATCCACAGCCGTAATTCTTCTGATGGTGTGTTCAAGTTCACTTGTAATGCTGGGCGAGCAGAATATAAACAGCATGTTCAGACGTGACATCGTTACCTGGTGTAAAAATGATGGAAGTCATACTGCCGAAAGCCTTGAAGAAACTTTAGATGAAGCTCTTTTGGCGGGAAATGTAGAAGGAACTGAAAAAATAGTAAGACTCTACCATGAAGATTTGTGCTTTGCAGGTGGAGAGGGGCTTACACCATTAACAAGAATGACTGCGGATTTTTCACAAATGAGAGTCGTATATATGATCACGGCCGAACAGTATAATGCTTACACCGGTGAAAATATAAGCCTTGGCGAATGCGAGATTCTCCGCTACAGCTCTGCAGATAAGGTAAAAAATGGTACCCTTTCATTATTTGGTAAGAACTATCAGGTTAAAGAGAAAATCGGAAACGGTTGTCTTGTTGAGACCTTTGATCCATCAATGGGACTATTTGCAAAAGAGATAATTGTTGTTTCAGATGAAAATGAAATTGCCTCTCTGATAGAAGCCAAGAACATATGTCTAAATGGAGAAAAGGCCTTACTTGATGGATACGATGGTTGCTATCTTGGGTTTAATGTTCCAAAGGATGCCGACCAGAGTAATGTAGATATCGTCAGAAATGAACTGTCTTCAAAACTTGGAAATGCAGAAATCAGCTACAAGGCTGAAGAAAAGAAAGTTTTTTACAGTATCTACGGCGGAACATTTTTTGTGGGAATTTTCCTTGCAGCTCTTTTCCTCATCGCAACCGTGATGATCATCTTCTACAAGCAGATGTCAGAAGGTATAGAGGATAAAAAGAGATTTGAAATTCTCTCAAATGCTGGCTTATCGGACAAAGAAGCAAAAGGTGTTATCAGAAACCAGGTAATGATAATGTTCTTCCTTCCCGCGATATGCGCAATTATCCACATTATTTTTGCAAGCAGGATATTAAGACTTTTCCTTGCAATGATCCTATACGTTGACACATTTACATTCAATCTTGCGATTGCAATAGTAAGTCTGGTATTCCTAGGTGCTTACGCTTTGGTATATTTGATCACATCCAGACAATACTATGAAATCGTATATGGAAAATAACATAATTTAGATTTCCTTTAGAATTGCAGGCCCCCGTCTTTGGTATAATGATTACAGATTGATTATAACGAGGCGGGGGAAAATGGAGTTTATCGGTAAAAAACAGAAAAGGCAGATAATAATCGTAAGTATTATTTATCTGACCATGATCTTTCTATGTGTACAGTTCTTGTATCTTAAAGGAATTCATAATCTTCTTCCAATCTATGTTTTTAATATTTCCGGGGATATTTTTGGAATGGCAGTGGGATATCTGGTTTTTGCCTGCTGCATTATTGATGTTCAGAAAAATGGTTCAGACCTTAAATATTTGTTGTATCTGCTTAATGCAGCATATGTAGGCCTTTTTGCAGATGCGATAGCATGGCTTGTAGACGGCGATCCCAACCTGATACCAATAAATATGATAGATAATACTATATATTATATGTGTGCTCCGGCAGAAGCTTACTGCTTTTGGCTGTACACCATGAATTATCTTGGTATAAATAAGGGAATAATACAGAAGGCGGGAAAAGTACTCAGAGTAGGCTTTTTCATAGCAATAGGCCTTAGAATTATCAATCTATTCACTGGTATATATTTTACTATTGGTCCTGATGGAGTTTATCATAGATCACCATTGTACCCGATTTCACTTATATTTGCTTTTCTGACGCTTATATCAGCACTGATTGCAGTGTGGATTGAAAAAAAACATCTGCAGTTGTATCAGGTAGTTGTATTTTTTATTTATGCATTTGCACCGCTTATAGTCGGAGTCATGACACTGGCTGTATATGGCTTATCGCTAAGTGCCGGCGTGATAATGCTGGTAATTCTACTCATGTATGGCGTCCTGAACGTGGCGCAGGGAAGAGATAAAGTTGTTGCAGACAGAGACCTTACTCTTGCATCTGCTATCCAGGAAAACGTTCTTCCCAAAACATTTCCGTATCTTCCTGAGAGAAAAGAGTTTGATCTGTTCGCAACGATGACCCCGGCAAAAGAGGTGGGTGGTGACTTTTATGACTTCTTTATGCTGGATGATGATCACCTTACGCTGGTCATGGCAGATGTATCTGGAAAAGGAATCCCTGCGGCTCTTTTCATGATGGTTTCAAGGACTCTCATTAGAAACAGGATGCTCATGGGAGAGAGCCCCGGAAAAGCTCTTGAGAGTGTCAATGAGCAGCTTTGTGAAGGAAACAAGGCAGAGCTTTTTGTAACTGTCTGGCTGGCAGTCATATCTCTTTCAACGGGAGAAGGAATTGCTGTAAATGCAGGACATGAACACCCGGTTCTTCGCAGAAAGGACGGGGAATACGAAATTGTAGCCTACAAACACTCCCCGGCGGTAGCAACTATAGAAGGAATAAGGTTTAGAGAGCATGAGTTTAAGTTAAATCCGGGAGATAGCTTGTTTGTGTACACTGATGGCGTTCCGGAAGCGACCAACGAGGACAATGAGCTCTTTGGAACAACTAGAATGTTAGAAGCGCTCAATGCCAACCCGGATGCACGACCGGAGGCTTTGCTTGAAGACATTAAGGCATCGATAGATAAATTTGTCGGGGATGCCAAGCAGTTTGATGACATTACAATGCTGGGAATGCACTATTTTGGACCATGAGAATAAACACAGAAGGCGTTTCGATGTTGGATCGAAGCGCCCTTCTTTATGATATAGATATGTTGATATATGTCTTAATCTTACTTGCGATAGATTGTGTAAGTTTCTGTGGATGCAATTTCTGTCATGTTATCTTTTACATAAGAAATCATCTCAGGACTGTAGCCATATAATACAGGCCATTCCGGAATTTCATTGCCCGGATCAGTAAATTCAGGTCCTGTGATAACGTAATCTGCGCCTTCAAGTGTGTAAACCTCATTAGGGGCATAGTCGTAGTAGAATTTGATGACGTATTTCTGGAAATCATCTGTATAGAAAATATTGTCTATAGCATGAGGGTCATCTAATTCTGCAAGTGCTATGGCTATTTCGTTCTCTCTTGTGGCAAGGGGGCTCTTGTAAAAAGAACTAAAACATGAGGCTGCAGTTACAATAATTGCAGCAAATGCCAGCGAAAGACTTAGGATGTTTTGCGCTTTTTCTTGTGTTAGTTTAAGCACAAAAACATATAGGCAATACACAATGCCAATAAACAGAAACACCGCCCAGAAACTGAGAACTCTGAGGTAAGGATGAACGCTTTGAACCACGAGCATCAGTGGAACGATCACAAGGCCGCAGCTGATAAAGAGATGCAAAAAGAAGCCTTGCCTTGATCTGATATTGATAATTGTCATAACGATAGAAATGACTGTAACAATAATAAGCAGAATAAATAATAGTAGTCCGCATCTGTTATAGTAGTTACCAAACAGAGAAACGAAGTAATCAGGCATAGTCTTAATACAAGTAAGCCTGTCGATGCTCTGAATATAAGGTGTTGCCAGCATGTAGTCTATTCCTGTTTTGGCAGCAGCAAAAGGAGCTTTCAGAATTATTCTGACCTGAGAGATGCCATAAAACATGCTCTCGGGATTCTTGCTGAGAAGATTTGCTCCTATAGCAAGCCATATCAGAAGATACAGGAAAGTTGTGGCTATGGCAGCAATTATGCCGGAAAAGACAAGGTGCCAGAGGTCCTTGAATCTCTTTTGAACAAGAAGATATAATCCTCCGGTCACACATACCGGAACTACCCAGTAAATCGAGCTTGGAACAATATACAGGCCAAGAGTCAGAGCAGCGGCAAAAAGTACATAGTTACGCATAAAGCATTGCCCGATAGATACCTTGTAAACAGCAAGTATTGCTACAAGAAGGCATGTTGTTGCAAGAGTATAGCCCCTTCCCTGAAAGGCGAGCCTGAAAACCAAAAAAGCTCCGGCGTACAGGGCTGTGGCAGTAGTGGAGAACCACTTATTCATGAAATTAAGGCATAGCCTATATATCAGGATCAGATTACAAATAGCGGCAATGCAGGAAACGCCTCTAAGTCCGATGTAGGGATTTCCAAAGAAATCAAGAAAAGCAGACAGAACAGAGTATCCTACGTGGTTATTGGGAACAGGCCAGTGGATTGCCGCATAGATTGGGCCTCTGCTGATAAAATAGTAATAAGTATAAAGCTCATCATACCAGGGTTTATTGGCAAACATATTATAAATATAGATAATGCCCATAAATGTGATGAGTAGGATACAGGCAATATGTTCTTTGAAATAATCTACAGATAATTTTTTTGTCATTTTACGGCTCCGCTTAGTTTATATACATTTATCCAATATCGTTCAATCAGGATATTATCCATTAGCTCATTATTAATACCGAGTGTTGTCCAAGACTCTACTATTTCTTCTCTTGAATTAAAGCTTCCCCAGAAATAAACCTCTTTATCTTGAGAACTAACTAGCTTTTCTATATCAAGGTCGTGAACGTTATCAGTGATATTTCCCTGCATG
This sequence comes from Butyrivibrio proteoclasticus B316, assembly GCF_000145035.1. Taxonomy (NCBI): domain Bacteria; kingdom Bacillati; phylum Bacillota; class Clostridia; order Lachnospirales; family Lachnospiraceae; genus Butyrivibrio; species Butyrivibrio proteoclasticus. The sequence continues at coordinate 3,463,246 of NC_014387.1, read as the reverse complement.
TCAGGGAGAAGCTTATCTATTTCCGCTTCATACAAAAGAACCTGACAATCAGGCCTGTAGTAGGACATAACAGCGCAGACGTGATCAAAATTAGTTATTATAACGGAACCTTCAGGAATATCTGAAACTACATCATAGGAATGTGAAATGGTAGCCAGTTTATTGCCTTCTTCAGCTCTGATACCTATTATATTAAGGCCCCCTGCAAGAAGCATAGGCAGGATCAAAAGAAGCAGTGCCTTGCGGTTTGCAGCTCTATCCGCCATTATGGCTACAAGGAGCCAGACTCCGCCGAGAGTTGGAATCAGGTATCTATATACAAATATCGGTGTACCCATTGCAGAGAGGATAAATCCGCTTAGTACTACAATGATAACCGGCATCAGACAACAGATTGCTATTATAAGGTCATCTCTTTTACCATGTCTGATAAAAAGAACTGTCAGAACAAGAAGCGCTATGATCAGGAGACCTGCTGAAATTTCCGGCATTTTGCCAAAGTATACAACCGGAAGAGTAATGAACTTGATGCACCCTGCGATACTACGAAGGGTAAGAGGCTGAATCCAGTATTTACCGGAAATATTTGTAATCTGAGCCCTAAGGACCGGAAGCCATGGCAGGTATAAAATGACAGATAACAGGGCAGATACCAGAAGTTTTAGGATGTGTCTTTTTTTCTCAGTCCCTTTTTGGATGATCAGCGAGAGGAAAACAGCGATGTAGGAGCCAATGATGGCTATACAAGCATAGTACTGGGTATATGCTGTAAGAATTCCGGTGATGAAAAATAGAATCCAAGAGAGATTATTTTTTTTATCAATGTTGGTTAGAATGTGTAAAGAAATCAGGACCTCAGTGGTGATGAGCAGTAGTGCCAGCGAGTACATCCTGATTTCAAAATAATAGGATGGAAGCTGGGGCATTATTGTAATGAGCAGCATAAAAAGGCCAGAGGTCAGTTGGCCAAATTGCTTGCGAATATAGGTTATGCTAATGATGAATAGAAATAGCCAGGGAATCAGTGAAGCTATTTTACAAACTACAATGAAATACTTCCGGCCTGAAATAAGGCACAGGATAGAAGATATGACTTTTAGGTAAAAATAATAAAAAGGAGGGTGAACATCTCTTGCAGTAAACGCTGCAATTTCACCGAAACTACGATTGGCAAAGGACAAGGAAAAGACCTCATCATACCAGATGTCATTACCTGTAGCAAATCTGATCAGATATATAAAAACAAATAAAGATGTTAAGCCAAGTACCACCCCTATAGTACTCTTTATCTTATCCCCATTAAAACTCATAATTAATTATCCTGTTTCTTCCTTCGGTCGTGTCCGGTCTGCCTGTAGTATTGTTCCTTATTTTCATACATTCGTCTGTCAGAAATGCGTTCAAGCTCATCTACTGTGGCATCAGGGAATTCCTTATGACTTGCGCAGCCGATAGAAATTGAAATGGAATCTGTATATTGCCCGCTCCAGGATCTGGCCATGGCAGCTATTTCAGAAATCAAGTCTGAGTAGTTATCTGTATGAAGTATGGCGATGAATTCATCGCCGCCGGTACGATACACTTTACCGGTTTGCCCAATGCAGACATGAAGACAGTCAGCGGCACCTCTGATAAGCTCGTCGCCGGCCGCATGTCCTTTAGTATCATTGGTTATTTTAAGCCCATTTACGTCTGCAGACAATAGTGTAAAGTCATCATCAAGGCCGTTCTTTCTGTATATCGCAATGTCATCATCATAGCTTCTGCGGTTATATAAATGGGTGAGCTCGTCGGTCATGGCGATTCTGATGAGTCGTTCTTCTTTCTTTTTGTCATTTTCTATATTCTGCACGGTAAAGATTATAGTAATCGGAATTCCATCTTCATTTTTATCAACGGTAATATACTGGGCGCGGAACCAACCTGTTGTGATATTGATGAATTCTGCGGAGATAGATTTTTTATCAAGAAGTCTTTCGCGGAGAGTAGTCAGATTAGTAAATTCCCAGAAAGAATCCATTTGTTCGGGAGCAATATGGTTTTTCATGCCGGTGACCATACTGGTGTGATCACAACCATCGAAATGAAGAAAACTTTTGGTGGTGTTGGTATCTGTGAGGGACTTTTCGGTCATCGTTCTGAAATTAAGAAGGTTAACCCTGTCATAGATGCCTGCCATACTCGAAAGGGTATCAATAGATTCTGTAACCTGCTGCTCGTTGTCGCTGATAGTTTTGTACATTTCATAAAACTCCCGGATATATCTGTGGGAGGTTTTCAGAAGGCCAAATCCGACTATTGCCATTATGATGATCTCTATTGTGTTTCCACCGACAACATTTGCAAAAAACTGCACAGAGCTGACGTAGTCTGAGCGCTGATCTGCAAAGAAAGGCGCAGTTATCCAAGTGGTCAACAGCATCATAAAATAGGTAATAAAGAGAGAAAAGTAATAGATTTTAAAGCTGCAGAAAAGGAGCGACAACATTGGCACCAAAAACCAAGTGATCCTGAGGTATACATGGGAATAGGCCATATACAGCAATAAGACATCAAGAATAAACAAGGCATATATGCTGGTATATTCGGACTCAGGGAAATGTTTTGTAATCAATATATGACTTAAAGCGAGGATGAGAACAAAAATAGATATAAAGAGGCAGGCTAAATAAGATACATTTTTGAATATGCCTATAGCAACACCTAAGGCCAGAGAAGGTCCTGTGAGGACACAGAACAACAAAGTCCTGTTGAGATATTGGTTTATCTTGATCCTGTTTTCTATAAGGAAATCTTCGTAGTTGGCAGGAGCGGATATATTCTTTTTGGGAAGTTTGAAATGTATTGCCATATGTATTCCCCGCGTTACCTGGTGCGTACAATTAAATGATACTTCATATTTTATTTTATCATGCGGCAAAACGTATAATTATTATCGAAAGGTAAAACTTCTATAAACTGCGTGAAAAGCGGATAAAATAGGTGTTGTCATGAGGAAGGACTGGTACTTATAATTCTTGTTGTAGGTGAAAAAAGTTAATGACTGGGGGACAATATGAAATCAACTGCAGAAGTAAAAATAGCAGGAGAGAGATATGCGGATAATTATACTTGCGGGCTGACAATGCTTGGAAGCGGCTCAATGGACGGCTTTGAGCTAAAGTCTGAAAACGAGAATGAGTCAGAATACAGAAGACCTGATGGACTGAGACTGAAAGTTAGGAATACATATTGCGCCGAAGCGGATGCTACAGAAGTAGTTACAACTATCCAAAATGATGGCAGCAGGACTTTGACTATGGAGATGCTTACATCAGTGCTGGTCAGAGAAATTAAGGCTGATCGTATCCACAGACTTCTGTCTTTTTGGAGCGCAGAAGGGAAGCATAAAGTAGATACTATAAAAGAACTCGATATGGAACACTCCTGGAGTAACCATGGTGTACGTGTGCTTAAGTTTGGAAATCTGGGTTCTATGCCGGTCAGACAGTTTTTTCCATTTGTAGCAGTGGAGGATTCTAAGAACGGAGTATTTACGGGAGTACAGTTATACGCACCATCTTCATGGCAGATAGAAGTGCTTGTCAAAGAAGGAGATACTGTTTCAATCGCTGGAGGAATTGCTGACAGAGACTATGGGCATTGGACCAAAAAACTAATGCCCGGAGAGTGCTTTGAAGCTCCTAAGGCTCTCATAGCAACAGGCAAATCTCTGGAAGATGTCTGCGATAAGCTTGTTAAAGCGCAGAAACCGGATATTAGCCCTGTGGACGACCGGATGGGAATTGTTTTTAATGAATATTGTGCAACCTGGGGAAATCCAACCATCGACAATCTCAAGAAGCTTGCTGATAAAATTGCCGGAAAGGGAATCCAGTATCTGGTAATGGATTCCGGATGGTATGGCAAATGCGGTTATTGGTGGGACTGGCGCGGAGACTGGACAGTTAATAAAGAGAGATTCCCTAATGGCCTTAAAGAGCTGACTGACTATATCCGCGGAAAGGGTATGATTCCGGGAATCTGGTTCGAGCTTGAGAACACTTCGCAAGAGGCACAGACTTTCTATGAGGAGGATCATCTTGTTAAAAAGGACGGAGTTCCTCTTACAGTGGGAAATGTCCATTTCCTTGATATGGAAGACCCTTGGGTAATAGAGCATTTGACAAAATATGTTATTGGTAACCTCAAGGATAATGATTTTGGTTATATCAAAATAGATTATAACGATACAATGGGTATGGGATGTGATGGCCCTGAAGGAATGGGGGAAAACCTCAGGAAAAAGGTTATTGTGACTCAGAACTTTTTCAGAAAAATGAAAAAAGAATTACCGGATCTTGTTATTGAGAACTGCTCAAGCGGAGGACATCGCCTGGAACCATCATTTATGGAACTTGCTTCAATGGCGAGTTTTTCTGATGCGCATGAGTGCTTGTCACTTCCCATTATTGCGGCGAATATGCACAGGGTAATAAAGCCGTCTCAGAGCCAGATATGGGCAGTCATGAGAGCGGGGGATAGTGATGAGAGAATATGGTATTCAATCTGTTCAACATTCCTTGGAAGAATGGGACTTTCCGGTGATGTTTATGATCTAAACGACCATCAGTGGGAACTTCTAAGCCAGGGAATGGACTTTTACCGCAGGGTATCAGATATTATCAGAGACGGTAAAACTACTGTTATTTCTGCAGATACAGATAGCTACAATGAACCGACAGGAGCCCAATTTGTTATGCGAGTATTAGGAGATAAGGCACTGATCGTATATCATAGATTTGCTGATTCCGTTGATATGAAAGAGTTTGCCGGGAAACTGGGAATCAATGTGGATAACTATAAATTATTGGATAAATATGGCATAGCAGATAAGGATTTTTCAGCACAGGCACTTTTGATCCAGATTTAAATGACATAGCGAAATTAGGTCAACAACATTTTTGAAATTTTTTCAAAAATGTTGTTGACAAATATAAAACACTAGTGTAATATTTACTTTGCTGTCGCGAAAGCGACTTTACATATATGCGATAGTAGCTTAGTTGGTAAAGCGCCACCTTGCCAAGGTGGAGACCGCGGGTTCGAGCCCCGTCTATCGCTCTTTTTATTGGGACATCCGGTTGGATGTCCTTTTTTACATTTATATCATAATATTATTCTCACCAACGCGTTTACATAATTTGATAAACTCCTCATCGTCGCCAAAAAAAGATTTCATTTCATTAAGCCGATAAGACAGCATCTCCGTCTCAGTTCCAACAAAGAATTTATCATTATTTGACAGGTCGCTGTTAACCAGATCACAGAACGGCGAAGTGAACTGATAAGTCTTTTCTTTATCCAAAGAATCATATTCTGACGCCATCTTTTCCGCTTTCAAGAGATACTCAAGCGCCTTCTCTTTCTGATCCATCATACAGTACAATTCCGCGATCCTTCTGTAATTCCAGCCAAGCTTTCTTGAGTATTCCAGGTAATTGCCGTCCGAAATAATTGTTTTAAGAATAGTGTTTGCAGCTTGAACATACTCCAGTTTCTCTATAGGCGCCATTGATAGTGTAAAGCCAAATTCCTTCCGGAAGGCAATTTTGACAAGAGTATCGGAAATATAGTCAGCCATTTCCAAAACATTCATTTGAAGCTGTTTCTTTTTATCTTCGCCGGAAAGAATTTCAGCAAGTAAAAGATCCTTTGAATGTTTAAGATCAGTCATTTTATTTGCAATCATTATAGCTTCTGCGGAATTACCGGATTTCATGTAATAGCTGGATAAAAGAGATAATGCCCTCGAGCGATCTGTCTCATTTTTGCTTTCTTCAACTACTCTCCGGCACAAAGAGAAGATTTGCTCTGAAAAATTCCCGTTGACATAGGCTGACATTTGTTCACTGTTTCCGCCATCAAAAAGTTCCATAACTTCAGCCAGATTAGAACAAAAGTGCATGTCCCGTGGAAAGAGCTTTCTCGCCTTTAGCATTACTTCATACGCTTCATCGAGATTACCCTCTTTTCGGTAATCCCAATATGCTGCCTCAAGTTCACTCTTTTCTGCCTCAGATTCTTCATCCTGAAGTCCGAACAAGTAATCAGTTGAAACGCCAAAAAACCTTGCAATTGCAGGAATAAGGCTGATGTCAGGTGTCGAAATACCATTTTCCCATCGGCTGATACTTTGAAAAGATACATTTAGTTCCTCAGCAAGTTTTTCCTGCGTGAGATTTTCTGCAATTCGAAGTTCTTTTATCTTTGATCCAAGATTATTCATTGTCGTCTCTTTCTATTATTGCAATAATGTGATTTTCAGCTGTACTGATAGTGTAGCAAAGAAAAAACATAGATTACATATCAATGTAAGAGAAAGAGAATTCTCATTATCTGATAGGCTTTTTCTTATCTCTCACTATGGTTGTTTTATACACAACTAATGAGTAATTGAGAGCACAGTATTTCTATGCAATAATTATTCCAGAAGCTTCGAAAACTACGAAAGAATTGAGGAATAATAATGATAAAACTAAACGAGAACATAAAGAGATACCGCCAGCAAAAATGCATGACACAATCTCAGCTTGCAGATGTTTTTAACGTTTCCGAACAGGCTATTAGCAGATGGGAAAATGGTAATACATATCCGGATATTACATTACTACCTGCTATTGCAGATTATTTCCATGTAACAATTGACGAACTCATGGGCATGGAAAGCTATAAGGATGAACGCGAGATAGAAAAAGTCTTTGAACAATGCAGGGAAAATGATAGAAAAGGACATGTCCACAAAAGTGTAAAACTCCTTAAAGAGGCAGCCAAAAAGTATCCTACCAATTTCACCATTCTGATGCATCTAGTGAAGGAATTAAATTTTGAATACACTGATGATAACGCTAAGGAGCATGATAATTGTGAAATGGTAATAGACATAGCTTCAAGGGTTTTAAATGAATGCACTGATAGACAGATTTGTAACAGTGTGATCAACGAGAAGATAATTGCACTTAGAAAACTCGGATGCATAGATGAAGCTATCGAAATATCAAAGGAACAGCCGACTATATGGGAAACCAGTAGTTTCAGGCTTATAGAACTTTTATCGGGAGAAGAATTAAAAATACATTGCAAAAACACTGTTATGCAATTTGTCCTGGCAACATATTCCACAATGGTTAAACTGGCAGATCTTGACTTTGCCAATGATAACATGACCATTCAGGAAAGAATAGATGTCGTAAAAAAGATTCTTGAGCTTCTTGATCTGATCTATGAGGATAATTATGGATACGAAAGCAGGCTTGTAGCGTGGATGCATCGTGCAATTGCAGCAATGGAAGTCCTTGAAGGCAATACTGAAGCAACACTTGAGCATCTTGAACAGGCAGCAAAATACTCTATTATTCATGATACCCTTCCTGATAGATTTACATTGGATTCTACACTTCTGTCCGGAATTGAATGTAAGGATCATTACAGAAATTTTGATTGGACAGAGTGTACTGAATTTAATGAGAAACTCAGGCAGGGACGTTACGATATAGTAAGAAATACAGACAGATTCAAGGCTGTAGAAAAGGAAATTACACCATATGTTGTTACTAAAAACTAAACAATAAGAGAAGTAAAATGCTAAATCATATAATCAAGGTATAAAGAAGTACATCAGGCGATTCCCAGCCATGAGCGGGAGCTTATACATCAGGTGATTCCCCACCAATAAGTGGAAGCTATAACATCAATAGGCGGTTTTGCCGCCTATTATTTTTTTGGAGCTTTTGATGGTTGATTCATTAATTAAAAAGAGGACCAGATTTCTCCGATCCTCTCAAGTATGTGTCCGCAAACACATACCCCAATTCGTACTCGTAGTATACACCAAGATAATGCTTTATTCAATGGGTTAAAATATATGTCCTTAGCTGATGGCGCAACTCCACAACTGTTTCCAACCGCTATCCCATATCATTTGATAAAGAATCAATTTTATCCGGAGCAGTTACTTTCCAGTCATAGATTCTATTTACTTAGACTGTGTAAGAAGATTTTCAAGCATCTCAACATACTCCTTAAATTGTTTTTTCCCATATTCTGAAATTGCACATGTCGTCTGTGGCTTATTTTTTATAAAAGCCTTTTCTATTTCAACATAACCAAGTTCATTTAATTTTTTTATCTGTGCACCGAGATTACCATCTGTAGAAGATGTTATCTCTTTCAGTTCGCTAAAGCTTTTTTGACCGGTCAATAACGAAGATAAGATAGCCAATCTAAGCTTTGTCTGAAAAGCTTCAGGTATTGAGTTTATCTCCATGAATTCTTGCTCCTATCTTCAAATAAATGCCCAAAACAATCATTCCAAGTATCATTAGACACTTAACGCTTGTGCTACTAAGGGGCATTAGTGTTCCTGTTCCACCAAATGTTCCATAAGGTATTTCTTTCATACCAACGAATAATACAAAGTACATTATGCTATATATTGCTGTACACACTGTTATGGTCAACTTTTTTGTAAGAATTCCAGTCATAAACAAAGCAAAAATAACTGGAAGAACCTCTATTAACTCTTTACATCGCCATAATGTAATCAGTTTGTCATCATTGCCATTTGGCAATAATCTCATATATAAAAAAGAAAGAACATAGGAGCCAATCAAGACTATTCCCCATATTTTTATCATTCCCTCACTGATTTCATTGTTTGTTGCTTTTATTCTTTTGTAGAAACAAACAAATAACACAATATATCCGGCAAACCGCAACAAATGTGTTCCTTGTCCTAATGCCTGTACAAGCCAGTTACCATAACCTGCAGTGTTCCTGATGTAATATGCCAGTTGTTCCATAATCCACGCAATTCCATTGACTAATCCTATCCCAATAAAGAACATAGCCACTTTTGCAAAATCCTTCTGTGTCTTTTCTATCACAGCCTTTATTAAGGATATATCATCTAATGCATTTTCAATTGTTTTCTCCATAATCCGCTCCTTTTTGGCAAATTTACAGTATTTTTATGTAGTCCGATGATATTCAGCAACAAATACCATACTCTATATTATAGAGTACTCTATAATATGTCAAGCTGATCTTTTCACGGAATACAAAATTTAATGTCAATTGACGAATACGAGTCCCGCTGCCGAGAGCTACGAGCGCATCCTTCAGAAATATGACTTTGTAGGAACTACATATTACTTCATTGTTTCAGATGGAACTATTGTTGGTGGAATCAGGATCATTGATAAAAAAGACGGTAGCAGGAAACGCATCTCTCCATTATGGATCATGCCCGAATTTAGAAACAAAGGCTATGCTCAGCAGGCTATACTTGCTGCAGAACAACTTTATGGGAGTGATAACTGGAAGCTTGACACTATTCTTCAGGAAGAAGACAACATCCATCTTTATGAAAAACTTGGCTACATAAGAACCGGAAAGATTGAAAAGATAAGCGATGTAATGGATATTATATACTTTGAAAAGAATTGAGTTAGTAATTTACGATTTTGGACATAAAAAAAGGAACCCGACGCATCAGGTTCTTCCAGGTGTAATCCGAAGATGTTCACCGCAATTCTTAACTAAATATACCACTATCAGGCTTTCTTTGCAAAAAGAAAACGCGACCGTTTATAGAATAACGATCTGATCATACAGTTTTTTCCAATCAACAGGCAAAATACCCATTTTGTAAATGTCAATCTTGCTACTGCTAACCAGTTTATTTAGTTCATTGCCGAGGCTTTCTCCATCTTTGTAAGACAGAACTTTCTTTAACGCATACAACCTAGAATACAAGTTGGTATTATTAGGCAATAAACTGGTGGAATCTCTTTTATCAAGAATAACTACTGATGAAGTCATTCCAATTACCATTGAGTGATGTGCACAGTAATTTCTGAGGTTTCGAATTGCATCAAGCCATGTATCCATCTGTTTTGTGACTTCTTTTTTATAATTGTTTCCTGAGTATGCATAATCAAGGACTTCTTTTCTTAAGTCACCACGCAAATAAGAATACATCATAACAATGGTTCCCATTTCGAAATATGTAAAAGCTGCCCATACCGGAAGGACATTATTATGTCTTGATCCGCCCTTTCGGTACTCTTTTAATTCTGGGTGCTTTACGACATCTTTCCTAAGTGTTTCTTCCTGATCAGTTAATCCGGGAAAGAAGCGAGTATTGAAGAACCTTATATTTTTGTTTCGTGTGTTTTTATCCTTTTCACTCTTGGTAGGAGTGTAATATTGTTTATCTAAATAGAATGCAGCATCTCCGGTTTTGATAGATATAGCATTACTTACGTTGCTCTTGAAGTATATCTCTGCTTTCATGCAGTATTTGAAAAGTAACTGTCTTAACTGTAAATCAAAATTGTATGTAGCAAAATAGACAGAGGTATTAGATTTGCTGCCTAAGACTCCAACTTTAGACAATAAGAACTTTCCGTATCTGCTTGCTCTAAAATATCCTGCATACGCAAGAAATTCTCTTATTTTTTTGCGTTGACGAAAGTTCACATATCTTTTCATCATGATTACTTGCTGCTCTAAATCTATGGGAAGCTCAGTATTGGGCATCTATTTACTCCTTTAGGTAAAAAAAAAGAATGGATATACCATTCTTAATCCCGCTAATGGAATATTTGGATTCAGGCATTACCCTTGCCTTCCTACGGTCTAATTAAAAGATAACACTATTTCATCCAATTTTCAATAAAATCTTTCTAACTATGTTGTGTGTATAAGTGTGTGATAAGCCTATGCGGACGGCTGGAAAACCGGAATGGTACTAGTGCTACTGTGAAGGGTACTAGGGAACGGAGTCAAGAGGCGACTTACAATCAGTAAATGATTGTAAGCCGTTTTTTAGTCGGGTATAATCTAAATTATCCTCTCAACCAACGGTTGTTTCGATAACTCAACCAATGGTTCGTGTTCAAATTCCACAAATAGAAATAAGCTATGCATGAAGGAGGCATATTTAATGGATCAGATTAAGACAGGAAAATTCATTGCCGGTTTGAGAAAAGAGAAAGGTTTAACTCAGGCACAGATTGCTGAAATGTTAAACATAACCGACAGAGCAATTTCCAAATGGGAGACTGGTAAAAACATGCCGGATTCATCTATTATGCTTGAGCTTTGCGGAATTTTGGGAATTACGGTAAACGAACTATTAAGTGGAGAGAGGATTGAAATGAAAGATTTTGAGAACAAAGCTAATGAAAACCTATTGGAATTAAAACGTAATGAAGAAAGACGCTATAAACTTAGCACAGTGTTATCAATAATATACACGACGTTGTTGCTTGTAGGTATTGTAGTCTGTGTTATTTGTAACTATGCAATATCAAGAAAACTGACATGGTCACTGATTCCTGTCGCAACAATCTTTTATGCATGGGCAATAACTATTCCTATGATTTACCACGGCAAAAAAGGTATTCGAGAATCATTGTTATCATTAAGTATATTCACATTACCATTCCTATATATACTGAGTCTGCTTGTGAATTCTAAGGCCGTGTTCAGCATTGGTGCAGTTATGGCAGTTGTAGTCTTAGCTTATGTATGGCTCGGATTTGTTCTGTTCATACGATTTCAAGATCGTAAGCTCTTTGCTGTAGGAGCACTGTTTTTGATTTTTATCGTTTTTGGAATACTCATTAATGTTGTTTTGTCCAAGATGCTAGACATACCTGTCTTTGACATTTGGGATGTCCTGTCAGTATCAATTTTTCTGATTGGAGGACTTGGGCTAATTTGTGGCGACATTTGCATGAATAAAGCAAAGAGAAAATCCAGTGAAAGTAACTGATTGCAGGAGCCTTACTGCAAGTCCTGCTGCATGCTAGTGAACAAAAAAGAACCCGACACGCCTCTCATTATGATGCGGACCACGTCGGGTCATTTTTTTATTTAGTTGCGGTAAATATTCCAGCATCCTTGGTGATGTGGAATTCGTGACTTACCTTTTTCATGATATAATTCTTAAATTCTGCATATCTGTTCAGAAGATAGTGGTTCTGATTGCCGTGGCATGAAAAGATATAATCTATTAACGGGCCGGCGTCAGTAATGACTATTTCATCCTGGTATTTCTTCAGCTCCACTTCTCCAAATACGCTGCGCAATATGTCAGCACCATTTTCCAGTCCAAATATTTTGTATAAGTCATTGCTGGAAAGCACTATTCTATCATCAAACTCTTTTACCAGTTCTCTGATCTCTTTCATGTGGTTGCTACTATATGTGCTACAGACAAGTCTTCCGCCGGGCTTTAGTACTCTACTTATTTCCTGACAGGCAAGATGGACATCTTCACAATAAAAGAGGACGTGACCCGCAATTACTAAATCAAAGGAATTATCTTCAAATGGTATAGCATTAAGATCAAATGCTTTGTAAGAAAAAGAGAAATCCCGTAGTTCGTTTGAATATTCTGATACCGCGTTTTCTATATTCTGTCTTGCATCATGCAGTATACCTGCAGAGATATCTGAAAGAGTTATTTGTATATCTGTATAATTGCGCTTGGACAATTCGCTTATATTCTCTGCCCATAATGCTCCATTACCGCAACCAAGCTCAAGAATATCCATCCCGGAAGAGATATCACATTCCTGCAATACCCAATTAAACCATCTTTGTTTATTTGTTGAATATTTGTTATGAAGATCTATCCTGGCAGAGATGTTGCTTGCATTTTGATATTGGCTCTTTAAGTTGTTCTCCATTGAAGTCATGTGGATCAGATCCAGCATCTGCTTCCAATCAGGAGCAGCAGAGCTTTCCAAAGCTTTGATGGTTGCATTTACACCTTCTTCAACATTTTTCATTTCATCAATTCGTTCTGAAAGCAGTTTTTTCTGCATCTTAAGGGCATTCAGAATGAAATGATTATCAGCCTGACCATTTGGTATTTCTTTTATCTCATCCAGAGAAAATCCCAGGTACTTTAAAAGCAATATCTGTTGCAAAATTGCAAAATCGTAATCAGTGTAAAATCTTGCACCTGATTCGGTTGTATAAGATGGCGCAAGTAGCCCCTTCTGGTCATAAAACCTTATAGTTCTTATGGATACGTGAGCCATTTTGGCAAATTGCCCGGATGAATAGTAGCCTTTTTTATTCATAAAAGTTTTCTCCGATACAGTAAAAATAGTGCTTGAAGGTTACGTAGCGTTACCTTTTATAATCCGAGTATAACATAGTTATAAGTTCAGTGCGCGCCTGAATATATTCAAGACAAGGAGGTAAAACAGATGTTCCCAAGTGTCAAAGAAGCTCTGGAAGAGCTAGAAATAGCAAGAAACTTAAATCCCGGACCATGGGTGGATCACTCCAAAAATGTTGGCATGGCAGCTCGTAATATTGCTGAAAAGATACCTGATATGGATTCAGAGAAAGCTTATATATTCGGGCTTTTGCATGATATCGGAAGAAGATGTAAATTCGGTTTTGTTGATATTCCTACGCACGTATATGAAGGGTACAAGTACTGCATGGAAAAAGGCTGGGATGAAGTAGCAAGAATATGCATGACACATTCTTATCTTCGCATGCAGGATGAGTTTAGCTGCGAGCCGGAAACGGAGCATGAGAAGGCTATCAAAGATTACATAATGAATTGTGGTAAACCGGATGATTACGACAAACTGATCCAGCTCTGCGATTCTCTTGCCACAGATTATGGATTTGTAATACTGGAAAAACGATTTGTTGATGTTACAAGACGATACGGGATTATGGAAGGCTACATTAAAGGTTGGGAGATTGCCTTCAAAATAAAAGAAGATTTTGAAGAGCGTATGGGATGTTCTATATATGATGTTCTTCCGAATATAGGCAGAACTACACTTCTCTGCCCTAAGCCCTGGAAACCACCGGTAAACAGTAACTGAAATAGAGATTTCGAATGTGATAAATTGTGGAATTTGTGAAAAAACTAGATAATCCATAGGATAAAGTAAATCGGAAAGGACAATATGGAAAATAAAATTATGCCTGAAAGGCTTAATAGAAAAGTAATATATGAAAGTGATTTTGTATGTTTGTACGCTGATAAGGTAAAACTTCCAAGTGGCTATATCATTGAAAAGTACCATCAGGTGCATTATCCAAAAGAAGCTGTTTGTGTGACGATTTTTAATGAAAAAGATGAAGTGCTGCTTATTCGCCACAGAAGATATACTGTTGGAAGACTTGAATGGGAAATCCCAGCCGGTAAAATCGAAGAAGGCGAAAGCCCTGAAGAAGCTGCTAGAAGAGAATGTATTGAAGAAACCGGCTGTTCTTTGAAAGACGTAAGTTTTCTTTGTTCTCAAAATCCTGCAAATGGTATGTCAGACTGTATATGCCACTGCTTTGCGGCCAGAGTAGATATGGAAGGCTCACTATACGATACTGACGAAGTTGCATACAAAAAATGGCTTCCGAAAGAACAAGTACTTGAGATGCTAAAAAATAATGAAACCAAAGACGGAGTCGCTATGTTGTGCTTATTGTATGCATTTCAGTTTTTTAAATAATATGTATTGACACCATTTTGTCTGTAAATTATACTAACAACTAATAATTTTCAGAAAGCGGAGAACCGCCATGTTAAATATCAGACTTATCAATTCAACTACACCTACATTTAATCAGCCCGTGAATAATAATCAGGGGTCTATTGGTGTTATGTATGATGAGGAAAGCGGTAATGCATAGTTATGAAAATGCAGATCAGATAAGAGATTAAGCCTCATCAGACTTACAAAAAAGTTTGATGAGGTTTTTTTATATTCAAAACCAGGAGGAGAAGATTATGGAACTAATTAGGGTACAGGATTCAGACTATAGAAAGACTTACGAGCTTTATATGTCTTTTCCCGAAAATGAAAATGGCTATATGAACAACGTTTATGGCTATGATTATGACGAATTTTTAGGATGGATTGAGAAGAAGCGAAACTGGTCGCTGGGAAAAGAGCTTCCGGAGGGATTTGTACCTGATACAACTTATGTTTTGGTTGATGGAGATGTTTATGTTGGAGTTTTCAATCTGCGTCATTGTTTAAATGATTTTCTCAGGGAAGGTCCTGGTCACATTGGCTATTGCATATCAAAAAAGTACAGGGGAAGAGGGTATGCCACAAAGGGGCTTGAGCTAACTTTGGAAAAAGCAAGACAGATGTGTATCCATGAAGTATATATGTCTGTGAATAAGGATAATCCTGCGAGCCTGCGTGTCCAAATTAAAAATGGAGCATACATTCACCATGAAAATGACACAGAGTATTTTACCAGGATAGATCAGATAACAGAGGGTGCTTCAAGAGAAGAAATTGTAACCAAATTTTATTCCCAGTATGAAGAAGACGGGCGTCTTGAAAGGTCAGTTCATGGAAGGCTGGAATATGCAACAACTATGAATTATATCCATAGATTTGCTGATAAAAATTCTAAGGTGCTTGAAATTGGTGCCGGGACCGGAAGATATTCCATAGCCCTTGCTAAGGAAGGGATGAACGTAACAGCAGTTGAGCTGGTTGAGAAGAATCTTGAGGTGCTAAGAGAGCACAGTAAAGAACTGCCTAACCTTCATTCTATCCAAGGAGACGCCACAAATCTTCAATTTTTGGCTAGTGATACCTTTGATGTAACTCTTGTTTTTGGACCACTGTACCATTTGTACGGATCAGATGAAGTGAACAGAGCGATAGATGAGGCTATTAGAGTAACAAAACCTGGTGGTGTTATTATGATTGCGTTCATATCAGTTTACGCAATCATGTATTCTAACTACTTCTATGGAAACTGGGCTTTGGGCCAGGAGGAAAATTTTACAAAAGACTATAAAATCAAACACTTTAAAGAACAGCTTTTTACTGGTTATGACATTACTGAGTTTGAACAGCTCTTTAAGGAAAAAGATGTTTTCTGGATAACCACAACGGGCGTAGACGGACTTTTGGAACCAATAGAACATAGAGTTGATTTTGAAGTTTCTGATGAAGATTTCAACAAGTTATTCGAGTGGTATCTGCAATTCTCTGAAAAGAGGGAACTCTTGGGCAATACAAACCATCTTCTATATATTTGCAAAAAAAGAAACTAAGTGACGGAGTCATAGGACCATTCCAGCAATAATAGAGTAGACCTGCGTATGATTGAAGATATATGATAAAAGCTACTATTATATATGGATAGACCTAAGGAATCCACCGCAAGCGGTACCCTTTAGGCTTATAGTTGGAGGGAAAAGAGAATGTATATTGATTGTGACGGTATAAAATTAAATGCTTATCTTGATATGCCAAAGAATAATCCAGAGAAATGCCCATTGTGCATCATCATTCATGGCTTTACAGGACATAGTGAAGAAAGACATATTGTTGCGGTTCAGGAAACACTTAATGAAATCGGGGTAGCAACACTTCGCGCAGACATGTACGGACATGGAAAGAGCGACGGAAAGTTTGAGGATCACACGCTTTTTAAGTGGCTCACAAATATTCTTGCAGTAGTTGACTATGCCAAGAAGCTTGACTTTGTTACAGACATCTACATGGCAGGACACTCTCAGGGCGGACTCTCTGTAATGCTTGCTGCAGCAATGGAAAGAGATATTATCAAGGCGCTTATTCCATTATCACCTGCTGCAATGATCCCTGAAATTGCCAGAACCGGAGAACTCCTCGGACTTAAATTTGATCCTGAGAATATTCCCGATGAACTTGATGCCTGGGATGGAAGAAAGCTTAAGGGCAATTACGTCAGAGTTGCCCAGACTATCAGGGTTGAGGATTTTGTGGATAAATATACAAAACCAGTACTTATAGTTCACGGAGATCAGGATGAAGCCGTTCCTTATGAAGCTTCCGTGGCATTTTCCAAACAGTACAAGAACTGTAAACTGGTAACTATCCCCGGAGATACTCACTGTTATGATCACCATCTTGAGCTTGTCACTGAAGCGGTAAAAGAATTTATGCTTGAGCAGATTGCTAAATAATTCTATGTATGCTACTATTCAATTTAGAAAAAGAAAGGGCGATTTTTCGCAAAGGTGACTGAATGATTATTAGATAATTTGATTTAGGTGAACATGTTGATATGGCTGCTGCTCATGCGGCGGCTTAATGTGTACGCTTAAATTGGATTATCATGCATTCAGAGCCTATTTCATTCATATATAGGTCTATTTGTGTGAGTCTATTTTGCGTACGCAGGGTAGACTCATTTTATTGGAAAAAATGGATTTTCTTTCAATAAATATTTCTGACTGATAGACAAGGGGGCTTATATATGACTAGAAGATTACTAATACAAGCAGAGAATATAGTTCATTCCTATGGAGAACAGACAGTACTTGATTTTGACAGATTCTATTTGTACGAAGGTGAGAAAGTTGGACTAGTTGGAATGAACGGCGCAGGCAAGAGCACACTGCTAAGAATTTTGGCAGGAGAGTTGGAACCTACAGCCGGGACTATTTCAAGTAAATGCATTCCATTTTATTTTGAACAATTTGGATCGGACACCTCATATGTTGAAACTGACTATACAGAAGCTGGGAAAATGGGAGTAGCCGACCGTATCTGGCAGGAAAAGGTCAGTGGCGGAGAGGATACCAGGATAAGGCTTGCTCAGCTCTTTTCAAGCCCGCATGCAGTGGCATTTCTGGACGAACCCACTTCAAATCTGGATTTCGAAGGCGTGGAAATGCTCAAAAAGAGACTAAAAGAAATAGATACACTTGTCATGATCAGCCATGACAGATCTGTCCTAAACGATTTATGTGACAGGATCGTTGAAATATCTTTTGGAGAACTGCATAGTTACAGCGGCAATTATGATGAATATGTAGTTCAGAAAGAAGAACTAATTAAAACACAGCAGGCTGAATATGATAATTATCAGGCTGAGAAAAAGAGGCTTCAAAGAGTTTATATAGAGAAAAAAGCCAAGGCAAAAACGGTCGATAAGAAGCCAAAGAATATTACAGCAAGCGAGGCAAAAGCAATTTCGCTTTGTGGCAATAGAAAGCCCGAGGACAAGGCACGGGGAATAGAAAGAAGTGCTGCAAATGTCCTTAAGCGAATTGAACACATGGAGGTAAAAGAAAAACCAAAAGATGAGCCGACTTTAAGACCGGATTTCAGGCTTACAAATCCGCCCAGGAATCCTATTGTTATTCGCGGAGAGCATATTTCTTTTGCCTATGACGATCATGTAGTCTTTGACGATGCGGACTTTATGATAAAGAATGGAAGTAAGGTGGCATTACTGGGTAGCAATGGAGCAGGTAAGACTACTTTGCTTGAACTTATAAGCAAACGGGAAAGTGTATATGTGGTTCCGGGAGTCAAGATAGGATATGCCAAGCAGAATATGTCACAGATTGAACTTGATAAAACTGTTCTTGAAAATGTTTGCAGAGTCAGCATTCAGAGTGAGAGCCTTTCCAGAATAATACTTGCACGTCTTTTGCTATCTGAAAGAGATATGCACAAAAAGGCATCAGAGCTTTCCGGTGGTGAGAGGATGAAGCTGTCTTTTGCCATGCTCTTTGTATCTGATGTAAATCTGCTTATATTGGATGAACCAACGAACTATCTTGATATCCCATCTGTTGAGGCTTTAGAAAAAATGCTGAAAGAGTATGAAGGAACACTTGTGTTTACTTCTCATGATAAAGTTTTTGTGGACAGGATCGCAACAGAGAGGCTTTATCTAGGTGACGGGAAGATTAGAGAATGTGACAAAACTGTAATGTAAAAGCTTCATGGATGTACTATGATGATATTTATAGAGCTATAGAATGATTTGAGGAATACATTATGAGGCTATTCTTGTTAGAAGATGATGATGCCATTGGAATGGGGCTTAAATATTCATTGGAAAAAGAAAATTATGAGGTGGTTCATGTCAGAACCAAGAATGAAGCTCTTGAAACATTTAGCGAAAAGAGCTATGACCTCTGCATATTGGACATAAATCTTCCGGACGGAAATGGCTACGATGTCTGCAGATATATCAAGGAAAAAGAGGATGTGCCCGTAATTTTCTTAACTGCCAGTGACGCAGAAGTCAACGTAGTTATGGGGCTTGAGATGGGAGCTGATGACTACGTGTGTAAGCCTTTTAGGATAAATGAGCTTCTGGCCAGGATAAAGACAGTACTGCGCAGAAGCGGACGCGGGAGAGATGGCAGTATTTCTGAGACAGAAGGCATTCTTGAAATCCAAAATGTCCGCATACACTTAAGTGAAGCCAAGGTTGGAATAGTTGATGAAACTACAGGGAAAGAAACAACAGCCGACCTTACAGCCCTTGAGTACAGGCTTCTTCTGGCTTTCTGTAATAACAGAGGAAACGTAATGTCTAGAAATCAGCTTCTTGAAGATATGTGGGATGTTAACGGAGACTTTGTCAATGATAATACTCTGACAGTCTATATCAAGAGACTACGAGATAAGATAGAAAAAGATCCTGCAAATCCTCAGATCATAAGAACTGTGCGTGGGCTTGGGTATATTGTGGATAAGTGAGTCGATGGGGAGATAAATATGTTTAAAAACAGAGATTTAAGGATAATGATATTTTTGGCAGCTGCACTTACTGCAGTAGCTTCAGTATGCGGATATGCGCTATGTGGCATATCCGCATTTCTTCTATTACTGCTACTTGGCGTGGCCATAACAAGCGGATTTATCTACATAACAAAAAGAAGATATGAAGACATCAGTGCCCTTAATCTTTACCTTGAAAAGGTGCTTGCAGGTGGAGAGGCCCCTAATATCCTGGATCAGGAGGAAGGGGAGCTTTCCATATTAAAAACCAATATCTATAAGGCTACATCAACTCTGTGCCACCAAAAAGAACTTTTGTCAAAAGATAAAGTGGCCATGGCCAATGCTATTGCAGATATCAGCCACCAGCTCAAAACTCCACTTACATCTATGATAGTAATGAATGACCTTCTCATGACAGAAGAGGATAGTCAAAAGAAAAATGAATTCCTCAAAACACAGTCAAATCAGCTTGATAGGATGAACTGGCTCATACAGACTCTTTTAAAATTATCCAAGATAGATGCAGGTACTATCACAATGAAGCCTGAAAAGGAAAAGGCTAATGAGCTGATTGCACAAGTGATGAAGCCTTTTGAAATACAGATGGAGCTTAAAAACATCACATATCACCATGACACCAAAGATATGCTCGTAAAATGCGATAAAAACTGGACTATTGAAGCCCTTCAGAACATTGTGAAAAACTGCATTGAACATATAGGTGAAGGTGGAAAACTTGAAATCACCACAAATGAAACCAACATTTACTCAGAAATAGTTATAGAAGATAATGGCTGCGGAATTCCTGAAAATGAACTGCCACATATTTTTGAAAGGTTCTATAAGGGCAGTAATGCGGGAAAAGACAGCGTGGGAATTGGACTTGCGCTTTCAAATTCAATAATCACAAGTCAGCATGGGGATATCCTTGTAGAGAGCAGGCAAGGAGAAGGAACAAGGTTCAAGGTTAGGTTCTATAAGACAATCCTGTGAAAGAGCAAATATGAGCCTAAGATATTCTGAGAACAGAATTATACATTATATGACAAAATTGTAATTAAAAAGTCATAGGATAGTAAGGTTTTGGCGATAATCTATTCTCATAACTGGATTGAACTACAAAGTGAATAATACAATTAAAAAAATGATAATGGATAGAATCTCTTGGTATAGTTCTTTCCTGCACTGAGAAAGGGGCATGAATATGAATATTTTGGAAATCAGAAATTTATGCAAAGTATATGGTCAGGGGGAGACAAGAGTTGATGCTCTGAAAAATGTCTCTTTTGACGTGGAACAGGGAGAATTTGTGGCAATCGTCGGCCCATCCGGATCAGGTAAATCAACCCTTCTTCATATACTTGGGGGAGTCGATGTACCGACCTCAGGAACCTGCAATATTGCAGGCACTGATATAGGTAAACTTGACGAAACAAAGCTTGCAATCTTCCGCAGAAGAAACATCGGGCTTATCTACCAGTTTTACAACCTCATTCCAATTCTGAATGTGGAGGAGAACTTGACACTTCCAATCCTTCTTGATGGCAAAAAGCCGGATAAGGCCCTTCTCAATGACCTTGTGGAAAAGCTTGGATTAAAGAGTAGACTGTCTCACCTTCCAAACCAGCTATCAGGCGGACAGCAGCAGAGAGTATCCATCGGACGTGCACTTATGAATCATCCGGCCCTCCTCCTTGCAGATGAGCCAACAGGAAATCTTGATTCTGAGAACAGCAAGGAGATCATCTCACTTCTTCGCAAGTTCAACAAGGAAAACAACCAGACCGTTATCATCATTACTCACGATGAGAGGATAGCTCTTTCTGCTGACAGAGTGATCACAATTGAGGATGGCCAGATTACCAGGGATTCAGGGAAAGCCGGGGTGATCGCATCATGAATATCATATCGAAGTTAACACTAAGGCACCTTTTGGAAAACAAGAAAAGATCTGTAGTAACAATTCTTGGTATAGCTACTTCAACAGCGCTTATCAGCGCTATTCTTCTGGGTGTATTTTCTTTCTTTAACTTTTTTGGCTATATATCAGTTCAGACTTCCGGAGCTGCACATGCTGCTTTTGAGAAAGTGTCAAAAGAGCAGTATGAGGCCCTTCTTGCGGATGATACATTAAAGGCAGTTGGCCTAAGGGAGGTTGAAGAAGAAAAGACAGGCGTAAGGTTATTAACGAATACAGAGGAAAGATTCAGAGTCGGGAACATAGACCACGCTACACAAGAAGATTTTGAAATGAGAGTTGTTTCAGACTACGAGGGTACCTTGCCTTCAAACTCGTCTGAAATAGCGGTGGAAGAAAAGTTCCTTACAGATAATGGACTGAATCTAAAGGTTGGAGATAAGCTCACATTTGAAGAGGGCTACAGATACTTTGACAATGAGCTTGAAGGCTTTGGATACCTTGGTGGGAATTACAGGTCTGACGAATTATTTAAAGCAAACTCTACAGAGACCTGCACCATTACAGCAATTCTGCATGGAAACCGCGCTACCAGGGATTGGGATATTCTCAGAGGAATGGATGAAAACTATTATCCAAACCAGGATAAAGCTAAAGTCTCTATAATGCTTAAAAAATGTGACAGATCATCGATCAAACAGATAAAGACTCTGATCAAAAACTATGGAATCAAAAAGTACACGATAAATACTGAGTATCTTCTTAGCAGATTCGCTTTTGAAGGTAGTGCCGGTTCCTACAAAAGATTTTTTGTACTTATGGGAATTGCACTGGCAATTGTAATAGCAACTTCAGTTATCCTTATATTTAACTCTATAGGGATGTCCCTTACAGAGAGGATGAGATATCTTGGGATGTTGGCAAGCGTTGGTGCCACGGCCCGTCAAAAGAGATTTTCAATCTACTACGAAGTCTTTGTACTAGGCCTTATTGGTATTCCACTGGGACTTCTCTTTGGATATATAGGAACAAAGATAACGCTGTCTATACTTGGAAGAAGAATCCTTGAAGCAGATATCCTGGCAGGAGCTGAGGGAATGAGGGGCACGATTTCAATAGTAGTCCAGCCACCTGTGATTGCAGCTATTATTATCTTTTCTGCACTTACAATATTGATTTCTGTTTTGGTGCCTGGAATTAAGGCGGCCAGGATCATGCCTATAGATGCCCTCAGACAGAGCACAACCATCAAGATTAAGGCAAGAAAACTACGTGTCAATCCGCTTATCAGCAAGATATTTGGTTACGAGGGAGAGCTTGCCTACAAGAATATAAAGAGAAATGGAGTTAAAGGAAAGGTGATCACAGTGTCCATTGCTGTTTCTATAATACTTTTCCTGACTCTCAATTTCTTTTGCAGATCAGTGGACAGAGCTAACAGTTATAACGTTGATATTCCCTATCAGATAATAGCTTCCTGCTTACTTGATGAAAGCGACAGGTTAAGAGAAGAAATCATGGAGATGGATGGAGTAACAGATGTTTATTGTTCTGGACTGATCCATTTCTCCTTAAAAAAGCAACCAGAGGACACGTATACAACTCTGGCCAACACAGATATTGCTGATAGAGCTTTTTTGACAGAGAGTTTTAGAGAAAAGACCGATGCCTTTGATCTGTATACTATGGCTGTAGAAATAGTTGATGATGAAGATTTTAATGAGATACTTGATAAAAACGGGCTTTCCAGGGAGGATTACTATTCGGGTAAACTTAGAGGAGTTCTACTAAACAGCTATTTTCATGAGGCTAAGGATACACCTGTATTTAATGAAGGCATCATTGGTCAGAGCCTTCATTATGACGAGGTCATGGGCTTTCCGCCTGCAATTGAAGTGGCTGCTCTGGTTCCCTATACAGATGACAGTAAAGTCTTTGACTATATACCAAAAGGGACAATGACAGTATTTGTTCCCAGGTCAGTTTATTATGAGAAGGCAAAAGAGGTACTTCCTGAGGATAAGCTGACGCTGGACCTTGCAGTTGAGACTACAGATAATAAGGCTGTTTATTCCAAAATCTATCAGCTTCTGATGGAAGAGGGATATCACAATTATTATTGCACAGATCTAACAGATTCCCTGAAAGTAATGGACACTATTACACTTATGCTCAACACGGCTATGTACGGCTTTTCAGCATTATTGACGCTTATAGCTATTGCAAATATTGTGAATACTATTTCTACAGGTGTCCTCTTGAGGAGAAAAGAGTTTGCTATGTATAAGTCGGTAGGCCTTGATAATAGAGGTTTTAAAAAGATGATATGGCTTGAAGTGTTCCTATATGGTTTTAAGGCCTTGTTCTGGGGACTTCCGATATCTCTTTTCTTAAGTTTCATGATGTACCGTTCATTTGATTCTGAGCTGTTTACTTTTAGTCCAAACCTTGCCTTTTATGGCGTGGTTATAGTTGCCGTATTTGGAATACTGGGAATCAGCATGGGCCTTAGCATACACAAGATCAAGGACGACAATATCATAGAAGCCCTGAAAGAAGACGCAGTCTAAGTTACAGCTGCACCTTCTGCATTTCGTAGTAGAAGCCCTTCTTGTCAAGGAGCTCCTGATGGGTTCCCTGTTCAACAATACGTCCTTCATGGATTACCAGGATCAGGTCTGCGTTTATGATGGTGGAAAGTCTGTGGGCAATTGCGATAATTGTCCGCTTTCCAGCCATCTGACTGATCGCAGCCTGAATCTGTTTTTCAGTCTGAACATCTACAGAAGCAGTAGCTTCGTCCAGAATTATGATAGGAGAATTCCTGAGTATAGCTCTGGCAATAGCTACTCGCTGCTTCTGTCCACCGGAGAGCCTGAGTCCTCTTTCTCCAACCTGAGTATCATATAGCTTTGGCATATTGAGAATGTCGTCGTGAATATTGGCCGCCTTGGCAGCAGCTATTATTTCCTGTCTTGTGGCATCAGGCCTTGCGTAGCCTATGTTCTCGGCAATTGTGCCGTTAAAAAGAAATGTATCCTGCAGAACTGGGGAGATGTTATGCCTAAGGCTTTCAAGAGTCACGTGCTTAATATCTTTTCCATCAATCAGAACGCGGCCATGCTGAGGGTCATAGAATCTGGAAATCAGCTGAGTTGCAGTGGTTTTACCAACTCCAGTAGGTCCTACAAGGGCAACCATCATCCCTGGTTTGCAGGAAAAAGAAACATCTTTTAAAACAGGAACTTCGTTGCTGTAGTGGAAACTTACATTTTCAAAGGCAACAGCTCCCTTTACATCGGTGAGTTCTTCTGCGTCCTCTGAATCAGAGATAGCTGAAGGAGTATCAAGGATGAGGGCAACTCTTTCTGCACCAGCAAGTGACTGTTGAAGATCTTCTATGAGTCTGGCTAGTCCTGATACCGGCTGGTAAAAGAGCGAGAGATAGAGCATAAAAGCAACGATATCCGCAACCCCAAGCTGATTCTTGTAAGCAAGGTAACCACCGAAAAATACTACAAGAATTGTTCCGATGGATGAGAGAAACTCAACACTTGGATGGAAGATTCCACTGGCTCTTAGTGCCCGCAACATAGCTCTGACCTGATCAAAGCTCTTGGTTTTAATGCGCTCACTTTCATATTTTTCCTGGCCAAAAGCCTGTATTTCGTGAAGGCCTGATAATGAATCCTGAAGTTGTGCATTGAGTTCGCCCATACTCTTTTGAGAAGCCCTGAAAAATGGCCTTACGACCTTGGCAAAGATAACTCCTGAAATAAGAATAAGTGGTATTGGGAAACATGTAATAAGTGCAAGCTTAACATTTACTGTAAGTAGAATGACAAGGACCCCAACAAAGGTCACGACATTAGTGATCATATCAGGGATCATGTGGGCATAGAGGAGCTCGAAGTCCCTTGTGTCATTGACAATCCTGCTCATAAGATCACCTGTCTGTTTATCATGGAAAAAGCCAAGATCAAGACTTTGAAGTTTGTCATAGAGTCTGCTTCTAAGGTCGCCGACAAGATACCAGGCGGCCCTGTGAGCAAGATAATTACTAAGAAATCTAAAGAGTACTCTTAGAAGATACAGAATAAGGAGTGCCAGAGCCAGTCCTTTTAACTGTGAAAGAGCAGCTTCATCTACACCTTTACCAACTATTCCTACCATATTTGAGAGAACCTTTGGAGCAGTGAGATTGACTGCTGTTAATCCAAATGTTGCCAGAATTGCAATTACATATAACCCCTTGTAGCGCGCTGCTTCTTTGGTCAGCTTCCACAATACTTTCCATACACCCATGTTTCATACCTTCCCCGTATTTATTCTATGACTATATTATAAAAAAGTTTATTAAAAGTATAGTGGGCCATTAAATTTGATACAAGTAAGATGCTCTTTAAATGCGCATGGAACGTATATTTTTGAGTTTTTTGGTGTTTTTTATTGCGTATCACTCTTTAATACTTTAAAGTAGTGATTGGTATGAAAAAATTATTGGAGGAATCAGCAATGACACAGACAATCAATGAATTAATAGGCTCAGTAGTACAGATACTTCTTTTTACGTTGATACCATTTATATGGTGGCTTATAACTGCAAGGAAAAAGGAGAATTTCTTCTCCTGGATAGGGCTTAAAAAGCCAGTTGGGGATAAGAAAAAAATACTATTATTCATTCTTGGTGCATTTGTCATATGTGAAGTGGTCGGTATGATCCTGAATAATACCATTTTGAAAA
Organism: Butyrivibrio proteoclasticus B316; assembly: GCF_000145035.1. Classification (NCBI taxonomy): domain Bacteria; kingdom Bacillati; phylum Bacillota; class Clostridia; order Lachnospirales; family Lachnospiraceae; genus Butyrivibrio; species Butyrivibrio proteoclasticus. The sequence continues at coordinate 3,437,019 of NC_014387.1, read as the reverse complement.
CTGAATGGAATGTATCACCGTTTGCGGGAGAAGGAATTGGCGGACTTTTGGCCGCAGTTTTGTATTCTTATTTTCACACAGCATTTTCCGAGGAAATAATCTATCGTGGTTTCCTTCAGAAAAGACTTCAGAAAGCACTTGGGTTTACGGCAGGAACACTTGTGCAAGCTTTCATTTTCGGAGCATCGCATGTTATTCTGTCATATAATCTGATCACATTTACTGAAGGCGTTGCACTACTTCTTTATCCGATGCTACCTGCAATTCTCATTGCATTTATCAATGAAAAGAAATGTGAAGGTTCAATACTTCCCGGCTGGCTCATTCACGGAACATTAAATGTAATAACACATGTATCTCAGTTGTGGTAAAGAAAAAAGATGCATTCAAATATAAGCAAATTGCCTGTATTTGAATGCATCTGATGTAGCTGTTTAGTATTAACTCGACTATATACTTGTTTGAATTGGAATCTGCTGCATTGTCATCAGGTTGACGTTAGTTCAGATCACCATAGAAATTATCGATATTTTCTTCGGGAAGAGTGACAGGATTCCAACCGTAATCCTGATATTTGGTTATGCTCAGGTCATTGTCAGCAACATAGTTTGCAATGATCTGGGCTCTTGTTTTTTCCATAGCTTCGCGATCTGACATTAGGTTAATAAATGCATCATATTTATCGCCGAATATTTCCTTGGCGGAAGCATCGAAGTCTGAACCGTCGGCTACTACGTCCATCCCGGTTACTATAAAGCCCTTTTCCGGATCATATTTGAGGTGGATAAGTCCCGGGAAACTACCGCCTGATGTACATAGAAGTGTGTCGCCGTCGAGGTCATAGTTATATACCCAGAAATCACCATACACTTTGATATCAGATTTATCAGCATCGTCAATTTCCAGTATTTGAGGAGATGGGATGCAAACATCATAGTCATCAAAGTATGCGCCAAGTTCATCTCTAAGGTAATCATACAGGACTAAGTAGAAGAGCTCTGGGCCGGGATACTCGTAGCGTGGAAGCGGACTATTCGCATTAGAAGCCTCCTTATCAGAAGCCTCTGATGTGGTTTCAAGCTCAGTAGTTGAATACTCAGTAACTTCTGTGATCACAGTCTTGGCACCGCAGCCTGCAATTGCAGAAAAAACAATCGTTGCAATAAGAATATTGGTTAAAGATGAAAATCTCTTTTTATTAAACATATCTTTACATCTCCCTTCCTCATCGTTAATTATATACGAAAAAAAGTAAAAAATGGCAAAAGAAAACCTCAGGGGTATAAAAAACTCCTGAGGCTTAAATATGTCAGTTCTTTTTCATATTCCTAATGACAAAGAGTGTTCCAATCATAAGTACAATTCCTACACCAAGGCAGATGATCCAGTTTCTGACAAATCCGGAAACAATGTAAGAAGCAAAAGATACAACTGCTGCTGTCATAGCATATGGGAGCTGAGTTGAAACGTGCTTGATGTGGTCACACTGAGCGCCTGCACTTGCCATGATAGTAGTATCTGATATCGGTGAGCAGTGATCTCCGCAAACAGCGCCGGCCATACATGCTGAAATAGAAATGATCATTAGTTCATTATTCATGTTTGAACCAAACACATTAACTACGATAGGAATAAGAATTCCAAAGGTTCCCCATGAAGTTCCGGTAGCAAAAGCAAGGAAAGTAGCTATTACAAATACGAGGGCAGGAATGAAACTCATAATTGCGCCGTTATCTGCAAAGTTTTCAAAGATGCCTGCCACATAAGTTGCAGCTCCAAGGGAGTCTGTCATGGATTTCAGCGTCCAGGCAAATGTCAGTACCAGGATAGCCGGAACCATACTCTTGAAACCTTCAGGAATTGAGTTCATGCAATCTTTGAAGCTGAGAACTCTTGTAGCCATGAAAAAGACTATTGTGAGCAGAAGTGCTACAACTGAGCCGTAAACAAGACCAACAGAAGCATCTGCATCGGAAAATGCCTGAACAAAACTTGCGCCATCAAAGAATCCACCGGTATATATCATTCCGATGATACAGCAGATAATAAGAGAGACAATTGGGAAGATCAGGTGGATGACTTTACCCTTCTGTGAAGTAGGAGGATGTGGCTGATCGCTTGCGCCGAGCAGGCCTTCACCATCTCCAAATGGAGCATTAAAATCTTTTATCTTCATATGTTCTTCTGCAAGTTTCATTGAACCATAATCAAAGTTCATAAGAGTAAGAGCAAACATCATGACGATGGTAAGAAGTGCATAGAAGTTATAAGGAATGGCTCTTACGAAGAGAGTCAGACCGTTAACACCATCAACGAAGCCTGTTACAGCGGCTGCCCAGGAAGAAATAGGAGCAATGATGCAGATAGGAGCAGCTGTTGCATCGATAAGATATGCAAGCTTTTCTCTTGAAATCTTGTGTTTGTCTGTTACGGGGCGCATTACTGAGCCTACAGTCAGACAGTTAAAATAGTCATCAATAAAGATTAGCATTCCCAGGATAATAGTAGCAATCTGGGCACCGGTCTTGGTTTTAACATGGGTAACTGCCCATTTTCCAAAGGCTGCAGAACCGCCGGCTCTGTTCATGAGCATAACCATGGTTCCTAGAACGACCAGGAATATGAGAATTCCAACATTCCAGGAATCGGAGAGCTGACTTATCATACCATCTACAAAGACGTGCTCTATTGTTCCTGTGAAACTAAAGCCGGAGTACAAGAGACCTCCAACTACAATTCCAATAAACAGTGATGAATATACTTCCTTGGTAATAAGGGCAAGAGCAATAGCAATGATTGCCGGAAGTAAGGACCAGAAAGAGTTAATGAACATTTTTATCTCCTTTACATTAACGTGTTAAAGTTATCTCTATTATTTTACGGAATGTTTATAATTGTCAATGCTAAATATTCATGATAGAAAATAGCCCTAATAGTTTCCGGATAAATTGGAAGTCATGGGTAATTCTGAAAAAATAGCACCTTGGGATTTTCCAGGTGACATTATATAATTAATCTGCAATTTTAGAGGGAAAACCATAATAGGATAGGAGTAGCTAAGGTATGATCAGAAAATACAAAATAGGAAATCCCATAGAAACAGATTCAGTTGTAGTTGATATCGGTTTGGAAAATGAAGTAATCCCTTACTTTGAAAAGAATGATGAAAAGAAAGAGTTAGCTCTTTTGCTGGGGAAAGATGATCAGGTATACGGACTTGGAGAAACTGTGCGCGGAATCAACAAGAGAGGCTATATCTATACGAGCTTTTGCGCTGATGATCCTAACCATACAGAGGATAAGCGTTCTCTTTATGCTGCACAGAATTTCTTTGTTGTATGGGGAGTTAACAGTGTTTTTGGAATGTATGTTGATACACCGGGGAGAGTGTCATTTGACATAGGTTATTCAGATAAGGACTATTTTCTTATAGATTTTGAGGATTTTGATGCTTATATATATGTAATTGAAGGTTTGGATGTTTTGGATATAGTTAAGCAGTTTAGGGGAATTATCGGTAAGAGCTATATTCCGCCAAGATGGGCTTTTGGCTTTGGTCAGAGCAGATGGAGCTATATGAATGAACAGGAGGTAAGAGAGGTTGTCGATAATTACGACAAGCAGGGAATACCAATCGACAGTGTTTACCTCGACATCGATTACATGGAAAGATACAAGGATTTCACTGTAAGTGATGAGAGATTTCCTGAGTTTGAGTCTTTTGTGAAAGAGATGGCGGATAAGAATATTCATCTTGTTCCGATCATTGATGCAGGAGTCAAGATTGAGGAAGGATACGACGTCTACGAAGAAGGTGTTAAAAACGACTATTTCTGCAAAAAAGAGAATGGGGATAAGCTTGTTGCGGCTGTATGGCCGGGAAAGGTTCATTTTCCAGACTTTTTGAATGAAGATGCCAGAAAGTGGTTTGGAGATAAGTACAAGGTTCTTTTGGATAAGGGAATAGATGGCTTTTGGAATGACATGAATGAGCCTGCTATTTTTTATACAGAGGATCATCTGAAAGAGGTATTTGAGCAGCTTCATGACTTTGAAGGCAAGAACCTTGATATAGAGTCATTTTTTAATATGCAGGGAATTGTTGGCGGACTTGCCAATAATGATGAAGATTATAGAAGATTCTATCATGAGTATAAGGGCAAGAGATATAGACATGATAAGGTTCACAACCTCTTCGGTTATAACATGACGAGGGCAGCAGGAGAGGCATTTGAGAGATTGTCTCCGGATAAGAGAATTCTCATGTTCTCAAGATCATCATATATTGGAATGCACAGATACGGCGGAGTTTGGTGTGGTGATAATAAGTCATGGTGGAGCCATCTTCTTCTCAATATTCAGCAGATGCCTGCACTTAATATGTGCGGATTTTTGTATAGCGGAGCAGATGTAGGCGGTTTTGGGGCAGATGTGACTGAGGACCTTTTGATGCGCTGGATAGAGTTTGGCATATTCACACCTCTTTTCAGGGATCATTCTGCAAAAGGCACAAGAAGACAGGAATTATACAGGTTCAAGGATACTACAGGATTTAGAAATATCATTCAGCTCAGGTATGCTCTTATTCCTTATCTTTATTCTGAGTTTATGAAGGCTGTTAATAATGATGAAATGCTGTTCAAACCTCTTTGCTTTGAGTATTCACAAGACGAGATGGCAAGAGAAGTAGAAGATCAGCTCCTCGTAGGAGAGAGCATCATGATAGCCCCAGTTTACAAGCAGAATGCTAAGGGAAGATACGTATATCTTCCTGAAGATATGAAGCTGTGCAGATTTAGAAGCTTTGATGATTATGATGTTGAAGTTATAGGAAAAGGCCATCACTTTATTTCTGCTGAGCTAAATGAAGTACTTGTATTTATCAGAAAGGGCCATGCGCTTCCTATTGCTGCTCCGGCAAGCAGAACAGAGAAAATTGATTATTCTGATCTTAAATACGAGTGCTATGAATGCCAGGGAGAGGACTACGACTTGTATACAGACGATGGAATCTCACGCTAAATGATGATATGGGATTTGTTTATATTTTGTTGATTTAATACCATGAATAACAAAATCAATGCTTTGTTATTACGGATTTTGAGGCTTTTAGTGGAATAATTGATAAAAAGTAATAACAAGAGCCTGAATACTGGAAGAGTGGTATTACATTTTTTACATTTTGAATCGAGAAATTAGAATTTACATAATAACAATAAGGGGATTTTATTCTACATGGTATTATTTCAACCTTGAGCATAATACCATGTAGGGTGGAATCTCCTTGTTGTTATTACAGATAAAACAAAAGACCCCAGATAAAATCTGGGGTCTAAAAAAGCGATAGACGGGGCTCGAACCCGCGGTCTCCACCTTGGCAAGGTGGCGCTTTACCAACTAAGCTACTATCGCGTTTCATATGTTGTTGTCTGCGCGACAACAAAGTAATTATTACACTAGAGGCTATAGTTTGTCAACGGTTTTTTTACCATAATTAAAGTATTCTTTTCTTTATGTTCAATCCCACAAATCTTTTGGAAAGCTCTTTATAAGATTATCCTGAAGTTCAGACAAATCGGGAACTTCAGGAATAGGCATCTTAAGCCCTTCTTCAACTGTGGTACAAACAGGATAATCATATCTTCCTGTACTATGGTAGTAGTCATCGTATTTGAAACGATCGTCTTTTTCGACACAATCCAATAGAATTGCTGGAATGCCATAAGCTTCGGCAATAATACAGCCATGAAGTGAGCTGCTGATGATCAGTTTGCTGTTATATATCTGGTCAATTGTCTTTTTCCAGTCATTAGTTAGAACATCAATCTGGTTATCTATGCCTTTATTTTTACGATTCATATGAAGAATAACTGAATATTCTTTCTTTTCGTCATATTCTTGTGGAGTATATATAAGAGGCATCAATACACCTGGATCTCCAAAAAGGCAACGACTGACATCATATCCGTTTTCCATAAGTCTTCTTTTGGTTTCTGGGCCTCTGACACATCTGATATCAAGCTTTCTGTAGCTGCTACGTTTCCACACAGATCCTTCAGGATCTGTCCGCAGTAAACCGCTTCCCCAAACGGTTGCGTCCTGATATCCCAAAAGAATGATCGATCCGATTGTATATAAATGCCTGGTCTTTTTTACCTTTTTATTTTTATCCAATCCGAATCTGTCTGTCATATAGTCATAAATTGGAAGAGCGAGGTAATCTCCAAAATTCTGTTTGTCTGTATCGATTTTATAATAAACATTTTCACCAACAGACTTCCAGATAGGGGTCCAGTTGAGATTTATTCGTTTTCTTCTAGCGGGATAATTGATCATTGAAAGAATTACCCCGTTTCTATTTATAATTATAAAGGCTTTTCGCAGCTTGGCATTCAAGGCTTTCATGTTCATAATTAAATCTCCCCCCAAATTGTATGAATATGATTAGTATAACTGTAAATTAGACTTTTCAAAAGATATAGCGAAGATAATTTGCTGTATTTCTATATCATATGGTGTTAGAATCTACTTTTGGCATCTATATCATAATATTATGATATATATTTGTGATAATTACGATAGTCATATATCAATTCGTATATTATAATGTGAAGCACAAATTTTATTGCGTGAAGATATATAATAGCTTTGTGAGCAACTAATAATTGGTAAATACTTGTACAAAGATAAATATAGTAATGGAGATGTTATGAGCAAAAAAGAAATCACTACCGCAAATGCAGTAGCAATAATTAAAAAGAGAGAAGGACGTGAGTTCAAGGCAGGCGGTGCCTGGATCTATGACAATGAAATAGACAGAGTGGAAGGCTCTTTTGAAAATGGTGATGTTATAGAAGTCCACGATTTTGATGACTATTTTCTTGGATACGGATTTATAAATGAGAAGTCCAAGATAAGGATCCGCATGATGTCCAGGAAAAAAGATCATCCGGTTAATGAAGAGCTTATTGAAAAAAGAGTCAGAGATGCCTGGGAGTATAGAAAGGCAACTATGGCTGACTATATGCTCGAGTATCTGGCGCCTGACAATAGTGATAATAGCTATGCTCTTGGTGCAGATGAGTACACAAGACTTTCCTGCAGACTTATCTTTGGCGAGGCAGATTTCCTTCCCGGCATCACAATTGATAAGTTCGCAGATGTACTTGTAATTGAATCACTTGCTCTTGGAACGGATCGCATGAAAGATATTATCCTTGATAAGTGCAAAAAAGTGCTGGCTGAGGATGGAGTACAGATAAAGGGAATTTACGAGAGAAGTGATGCCAAAGTTCGTGAGCTTGAGGGACTTGAGCGCACTAAGGGATTTATAGGAGATAAATTTGATACCAAGGTTTTAATAGAAGAAAATGGTGTCAAATACTATGTTGATGTGGAAAATGGCCAGAAGACAGGCTTTTTCCTTGACCAGAAGTTTAATAGACAGTCAATCAGAGGACTTTGTAAGGGTAAAAAAGTACTGGACTGCTTTACACATACCGGCTCTTTTGCCCTGAACGCTGCTGCAGGAGGAGCTTCATCAGTTCTTGGAGTTGATGCATCAGACCTTGGATGCAGACAGGCCGAAGAGAACGCAGCACTTAACGGGCTAGAGAAGATTGCATCTTTCCAGTGTGCAGATGTGTTTGAGCTTCTTCCTGATCTTGAGAAAAAGGGCGAGAAGTTTGACGTGGTAATCCTCGATCCACCTGCTTTTACCAAATCCAGAGCTTCTATCAAGAAGGCTGCTACAGGTTATAAAGAAATCAATATGCGCGGAATGAAGCTTGTCAAGGACGGAGGCTATCTTGCAACCTGCTCTTGTTCGCATTTCATGGATGAAGAATTATTCTTAAAAACAATTGCGGATGCGGCAAGAGATGCACACAAGCGCCTAAGGCAGGTTGAATTCAGGCAGCAGGCGGCTGATCATCCAATTCTTTGGGGTGGCGCTGCTTCATATTACCTTAAATTCGTGATTTTCCAGGTATGTGACGAAATATAATATTTTTTTAATTATTATTTCATTTTCATAATTTGAACATTCAGACATGCCGCACTACAATTATGGTATGAAGAATGAACGCAGACAACCTAATATGCGTGATAGGACGCATAAGCAGACTATGCGTGGCGATTACCTTTCGGATAAACAGTATGTGGTAGTTGCCATCGCTCTTTTGATGACGCATATTTTGCTGGAACTGTTCTATCTGTGGCTTGGCTGTATACCGATGGCTTTGATAAACATAGCCAGCATTTTGATATATGTAGTAAGTATCATAGTAATTGTCAGTAACAAAGTGTTGGTGTCGATATGGATAATGGTCTTTGAAGTGTATTTGCATGTAGTTTGCTGCTGCATTTTCCTTGGCATAATGTGTGGATATCAGCTATGGCTTTTTGGTACATTATCTTGTGTCTTTTTACCATTCTTTTTGCCGGGGCTAAATGGATTTCAGAAAAAGCAGATTGGAATATTCAGCGTAGTTATTATAGGAACTTTTATGATACTTACTACGCTTGGAAGACAAAATCTTTTACCAACCAATTATAATGCATCACCTGAAGTTGCCAATGTCTTGTACTATGTAAATGCATTTTTGTCGTTTTCTGGGATCATGTTTTATGCGGCGGCGTATAACAGCAGAATGTCGGAGAAGAATATGGAACTTCAGATGGCGGCTGAACATGACTTTTTAACCGGCATCTATAACAGGCAGAGAATGCAGAAGATACTTGATGCAGAGATTTTGAGGGCACAGGAACTTGATGAGAACCATTTGATGGTTGCCATTGCAGATATCGATTTTTTCAAGAAGATCAACGATACGTATGGCCACGTTACTGGTGATGAAGCGTTAAAAGAGCTCACGAAAGTCTTTTCAAGGTATTTTGATGAGGGACTGTTATATGGAAGATGGGGCGGAGAGGAATTCCTTCTGATAGCTCCGGAGAACGTGACTTATGCTGAGTTTGGATCAATGCTTGAGGATATCAGGAAGCAGGTTGAAGATAATGAATTTATGTCAGGAAATGAAATGATTAGATTTACGATATCTATCGGTGCGGCCGAATATAAGAAAGGGATGACGTCTGAGCAGCTTATGAATACTGCTGATGACAAGTTATATATTGCCAAGGAAACCGGAAGAAACAAGGTGGTTTACTGACAAAAATAGATTGTATGCAAGATAAAAGAGTGTTAGAATCGTGGGTATGAGGTCATGGAGGACTTCTATACCTTTTTTATAGAAGGAATTATTATTAGGAGGATTTGAAAATGCCAGGAATGACAGATTACGATTTACTTACTCAGCAGCTATACTCGCTTGCGGAGGATGAAAATTTTTACTTACCGGTGCTGTCCAACGCATCAGCACTTTTATATGAGAATCTTGAAGACATTAACTGGGCAGGATTTTATCTGATTGACAAGGGATCTCTTTTGCTGGGACCATTTCAGGGCAAAGTTGCATGCATCAGGATTCCGCTTGGAAAGGGCGTTTGCGGAACAGCTGCCAAGGAGGACAAGACTCTTTTAGTAGCAAATGTTCACGAGTTCTCCGGACATATTGCCTGTGACGCAGCTTCTAATTCAGAGATTGTAGTTCCTATTCATTGTAATGGCAAAGTGATAGGCGTTCTCGACATAGACAGCCCAAGCTTTGACAGATTCAAGTTTGAGGATCAGATAGGACTTGAGAAGTTTGTTAAGGCGATTGAGGAAAAAACAGATTTCTGCAGGTTTAACGGACTGAACGAGGAACAGTTCCGTGCTGAGTGATTGGAATTAAGTAGATATATTAATAAAACAGATCAAACACAGAAGGGAAACGTCATGGCAGGAAAGATATCTTTTTCAAGTGATTATACAAAGGGCGCTCATCCCAGGATTCTTCAGAGACTGACAGAAACCAACTACGAGCAGATAGATGGATATGGAACAGATGATTACTGCAAAAGTGCTGCAGATAAGATCAGGAAGGTCTGCGCAGCTCCGGAGGCGGATGTCTTTTTCCTTGTTGGAGGAACACAGACTAATCAGACCATAATAGATATGCTCCTTGAGCCCTACGAGGGAGTTGTGGCTGCGCAGACAGGACATGTTGCAGCTCATGAAGCAGGTGCCATTGAATTTTCAGGCCACAAGGTGTTAACTGTTCCAAGTCTTCCAAGAAAAAGCACAGGATCAGCAGAAAGTGATGAGTCCGGTTCTGCTGCGAGTGGCTCTCACCGAGCTGTTTATTCTGATCAGGTAGGCAAGATAAGTGCAGCAGAGGTCAAAAAGCTGATTGATGACTTCTACGCAGATGATAATCACGAGCACATGGTATTTCCGGGTGCAGTGTACATCTCTCATCCAACTGAGTATGGTACACTTTATTCAAAAGCTGAACTTGAAGAACTGTCCAAAGTATGCAAGGAATATGATATTCCACTTTTCCTTGATGGCGCGAGACTTGGATATGGTCTTATGAGTAAAAGAACTGACGTAACAATTGAAGATATAGCAAGGCTTGTAGATGTTTTCTATATTGGAGGCACTAAGGTGGGAGCACTCTTTGGAGAAGCAGTCGTGTTTCCACATAAAGTCCCTACCAGACATCCTGTGCCAATCATCAAGCAGCACGGAGCACTTCTTGCAAAGGGATGGCTTCTGGGACTTATGTTTGACACTCTTTTTACAGATAATCTCTATTTTGATATCAGCGCAAATGCAATCGAAATGGCAGAGCTTCTGAGGAAGGGGCTTGAAGAAAAGGGCTATCAGATATATATTGATTCGCCAACTAATCAGCAGTTCATAGTTATGGAGAATAACAGACTTCAGGAGCTGTCTGAACATGTAAGATATGGCTTCTGGGAGAAGTTTGATGATACACATACAGTTATCAGGCTTGCAACAGACTGGGCTACGACCAGAGAAGATATTGATACACTTATGAGTTTTCTGTAATACTCATATGTGCGGTTCAAGTCATTTTCGAATTTCAATAACAAGACCGGCAAGCGAATGTATGCTTGCATACAAATTCATTTGCCGGTCGTAAGAACATGGAGCACTAAGTGCGGAATGTTCGTGTGCAGAATCGAGTAGGAATCAGCCTACTCGATTTCTCAATCAGTAGCATTCAGTACGTGGAACAATTTTCATATTCTCATATGTGATGTTTGTGCAATACTCTATATGGATATCCTCAATTCCTTCTGCGGGTTCTTCCATTTCTATATCTTTGAATTCTACATTTTTGATTTCATATCCCGGAACATCAAAGCCGCACAGGAGTATTGAAGGACAGTCATGCCATTCGTTATGACCTGCATTGTTGTCAAGGTACCTTCCCAGCAGGTGCATTCGTTCAAACCTGCAATCCCCAAGAATTGGAGGAACCTTGGAACCCTCACCGTCATCGTTATAACCAACAGAGTGCATCTGTATATGTGAAGCAGTGATATCACGGACTAGGATATTTCTGACATAACCGCCGCGTTTCTTGGTTGCCTTTATCTCAATACCTGACCACGTAGGTCCCATTTGGCAGTCCCACAAACGGACGTCCTCAACACCACCTGACATTTCACTTCCAATACATAGGCCATGTCCGAAATGTGTAACGCTGTCAAATACTCTTATGTGTTTGGTTGGCCTGTTTATCACATTTCCCTCAGGATTCTTGCCTGATTTGATGGCTACAGAGTCATCCTCTGTATAGAAATCACAGGCATAAAGCGTTGAATTAGTAGAAGAGTCCGGGTCCCAGCCATCACCATTCCATACTCCTTCAGATTTTAATGTGCAGTGATCGGTTACAATCTGGTCTGAGTAAATAAAGTGAATATTCCATGAAGGTGCAAATCCAAGTGTCAGACCATGGATCCAGATATTCTGACAGTTACTCATGTTGATGAGACGGCCTCTGAATCTGCTGGCGATAGTTTCCGGCTTCTCATACTCTTTTATCTTATCTCCAAGAGAAGCAATATAGTCCCTGAGGCGTTCACCTTCGATTCTCGCAATAGACTTGGCAAGCGCAGCACCGCCGCCCATAATGGATCCTTCTCCTCGGATGATCACATTTTCACAGTTAAAACCTGAACTATGATCAAGCTCGCCCAAATTCAGCAAACTTCTATAGCACTCCATTTCATAGCCTTCAAAGCGACTGTGAATCTTTGGAAGATAATCAGCGGGATCTTCTGTTCCCTGCAAAAGAGCTCCTTCCTCCAGGTAAATTTCTGAGTTTGAATGGACATTAAGAGCGCCTGTTAAATATGTTCCTTTTGGGAAAAAGACAATTGAATTCTCATCACAGTCATCAAGGGCCTTCTGAAGCGCAGCGGTATTGAGCGTTTTGCCATCGCCTAGGGCATTATAAGGTGACGTGGTTACGTCGATTTTTCTTTTGACTTTACCTGTTCGAACAGTAATGCGGCCAAGACATACAGGCTCAGAGCCATTTACATGTCCTTCCGGATATATGATCCTGATCTCGACGTCCAGAGCTGTGTCAGGAGTAAGATCAGTGAGAGAAATGTGAGTTTTAGTTATTTCTTTATATAAAGAGCCATTAATAAGGCAAAGATATCTGCAGCTAAGATCAGCGTCAAGAGGCATATCCCAGAACACTTCAGCCTCAGAGTCAGTTGCTCTATAGTCCAGTAGAAAATCAAAATCCATCATAGTAACCTCCATATTACAAAGAGAAAATAGTTAATAATTCTACTATAGTGAACGGCAGATTTATTTGCATCTGTTATAGGTAAATCATACAAGTTCTATGCAAGGTCTTCAAATAAAAAACGCTACAAATTCATGCATATTCAACTATGATCACCTGTTAAAGATATGCAATCCAAATTGTGCAAAACAAAGGTGAAAATCAGCAAAAAGACTAACACTTTTATATGGGAAAGATTATAATATTTATGTACGAAAAAATGTTGTCGGAAATAGGGGTGACAACATAAAGATGCACATGCATCAATAACAAATTTCAGGAGGCGTGGTATGAAGAAATATTTAGCAGAATGTATTGGTACAGCAACACTTGTGGTTCTTGGATGCGGAACAGCTATGCTGGTTGGATGCGATGCGGCAAGCGGTTCAGGATATCTTTTGACAGCGCTTGCATTTGGTCTGACAATAGTTGCAATGGCTTATTCTATCGGTAATATCTCAGGATGTCATATTAACCCTGCTGTTTCACTTGGAGTGCTGATTAGCGGTGGAATGGAAGTGAGCGAATTTGTTGGTTATGTAATCTCTCAGTGTATTGGTGCTTTTGCAGGCGCCGGAATTCTGGCTCTTATCTTTGGCCTCGGCGGTGTTGAAGACAAGACAGGCGGATTTGGATCAAACGGCCTTGCAGGCGTAGGTGGAAACCCTGTTGCAGGTCTTATAGTTGAGATTATTCTTACATATATTTTTGTAACTGCAATTCTTGGGGTTACTTCCAAGAAGGCAAATCATGGCTCTTTTGGCGGACTTGTAATTGGTCTTACGCTGGTAGTTGTTCATATTCTCGGTATTGGCCTTACAGGAACATCAGTAAACCCTGCAAGAAGCTTCGGCCCGGCTCTCGTTGCAGCATTTACAGGAAATACAGAACCACTTGCAGCTCTCTGGGTGTTCATTGTTGGACCACTTGTTGGAGCAGCATGTGCAGCATTTGTGTATAAGGCATTAGAAGAGAAGTAATAAAAAAATATGAAATGAGCATTTCCCGGTTGTGTAAAAATGCAGCCGGGAAATTTTTTATCTTGCATAAAAAAATAATTAATAGTAGAATGTGTCCATAATAGACAAAAGCAATGACGAAGACAGTAGGTAGTAAGCGAAGCCTTCAGAGAGCCGGCGGTTGGTGCGAGTCCGGTGCAAGTAGATGCTATTCGAAAATCACTTCTGAGCTGCAGAATCGAAAGGTATTAGTCGAAATCCTGTAGATTTTTGCCGTGAATCCTGGCGTTAACGGGAAACGTATTCAACCTGAGGGATGTCCGAGGGCGCGTATGTGTAAACAGGTGGTATAACGAGATTAGATTAATTTGCTCTCGTCCTTTTTACAAAGGACGGGAGCTTTCTTTATTAAGAAAGGAGCTCAATATGTATAACAAAGTCGAAACTGACATGAATTTTGTCGGCAGAGAAAAGAAGATTGAAGAATTCTGGAAAAATGAAAACATATTCCAGAAGAGTGTTGATACCCGCAGCAAGGGTGACATGTATATGTTCTATGATGGCCCGCCAACAGCTAATGGTAAGCCACATATCGGACACGTTCTTACACGTGCTATCAAGGATATGATTCCAAGATACCGTACAATGAAGGGATACACAGTTCCTCGTAAGGCTGGTTGGGATACACATGGTCTTCCTGTTGAGCTTGAAGTAGAGAAGATGCTTGGCCTTGATGGTAAGGAGCAGATTGAAGAATACGGAATGGAGCCTTTCATCAAAAAGTGTAAGGAATCCGTTTGGAAATATAAGGGAATGTGGGAAGACTTCTCCGGCACAGTTGGTTTCTGGGCTGATATGGAGCACCCATACATCACATATGACGACAACTTCATTGAGTCAGAGTGGTGGGCTCTTAACGAAATCTGGAAGAAGGGCCTTCTTTATAAGGGATTTAAGGTAGTTCCTTACTGCCCACGTTGTGGAACACCTCTTTCATCACACGAGGTAGCACAGGGATATAAGACTTTAAAAGAGCGTTCAGCTCTCGTTCGTTTCAAGGTTAAGGATGAGGATGCATATTTCCTCGCATGGACAACAACACCTTGGACACTTCCTTCAAATATCGGCCTTTGCGTAAACCCTGATGAGAAATATGTCAAGGTTAAGGCAGCTGACGGAAATGTTTATTATCTTGCACAGGCACTTGCTGATAACGTTCTTGGTTCACTTGCCAAGGAAGAGGGACAGGCTGCCTATGAAGTTCTTGAGACATATGTTGGTACAGATCTTGAGTACAAAGAGTATGAGCCACTTTATCAGTGCGCAGCTGACGAGGCTGAGAAACAGCACAAGAAGTGCTTCTTTATCTACTGCGATAACTATGTAACTATGACAGATGGTACAGGTATCGTACACATCGCTCCTGCATTCGGTGAAGACGACGCTAGAGTAGGACGCAAGTATGACGCTCCTCTTGTACAGATGGTTGATTCAGAAGGTAAGCTCAAGCCTGAGACTCCATTTGCAGGCATGAGATGCAAGCCTACACAGAAGGAGATGGATGAGGGTGCAATCAGTGCAGATCCAGAGGTATTAAAGGATCTTGATAAGAGAGGACTTCTCTTTGGCGCACCTAAGATGGAGCACGACTATCCACACTGCTGGAGATGTTCAACACCTCTTATTTACTATGCTCGTTCATCATGGTTTATCAAGGTTACAGAGGTTAAGGATGACCTTATCCGCAACAATAAGGAGATCAACTGGGTTCCTGAGTCAATCGGTAAGGGACGTTTCGGCGACTGGCTTGAGAATATTCAGGACTGGGGTATCTCCCGTGACAGATATTGGGGAACACCTCTTAATATCTGGGAGTGCGATGACTGTGGACATCAGCTCTCTGTTGGTTCCAGAAAAGAGCTTGCTGAGCTTTCAGGCGATCCTAGCGCAGAGACATGTGAGCTTCACAGACCTTATATCGATAAGTTTGAGATTACTTGTCCTAAGTGTGGCAAGAAGATGCACAGAGTTAAAGAGGTTATTGACTGCTGGTTCGATTCAGGAGCAATGCCATTTGCTCAGCTTCACTACCCATTTGAAAACAAAGAACTCTTTGAGAAGCAGTTCCCTGCAGAGTTCATTTCAGAAGCTGTAGACCAGACAAGAGGATGGTTCTATTCACTTCACGCAGAGGCAACACTTCTTTTCAATAAGCCTGCATTTAAAAATGTTATAGTACTCGGCCTTGTGCAGGATGAGAACGGACAGAAGATGAGTAAGTCCAAGGGCAACGCAGTTGATCCTTTCGACGCGCTTGAAAAATATGGCGCAGACGCTATCAGATGGTACTTCTATACAAACTCAGCACCTTGGCTTCCTAGCCGTTTCTCAGGTGATGCAGTTATGGAAGGACAGCGTAAGTTCCTTGGTACACTTTGGAACACATATGCATTCTTTACACTTTATGCTAATATCGACGGATTTGATGCTGCTAACTACAAGCTTGAGCTGGATAAGCTTACAGTAATGGATAAGTGGCTTCTCTCCAAGCTTAACAGCTGCGTTAAGGCTGTTGATGAGAACCTTGCAAATTACAGAATTCCTGAGGCTGGTAAGGCACTTGATAACTTTGTTGATGAGATGTCTAACTGGTATGTCCGCAGATCCCGTGAGAGATTCTGGGCTAAGGGAATGGAACAGGATAAGATTTCTGCTTATATGACTCTTTATACAGCACTTGTTACTGTATGTAAGGCAGCAGCACCTATGGTTCCATTCATGACAGAAGAAGTCTATCAGAACCTTGTTCGCAACAGCTTTAAGGATGCTCCAGAGTCAATTCACCTCTGCGACTTCCCTGCTGTAGACGAGAGCCTTATCGATACTAAGCTTGAAAAAGATATGGAAGAAGTTCTTGATATCGTAGTACTCGGCCGTGCTGCAAGAAATGCAGCTAACATCAAGAACCGTCAGCCTATCGGACAGATGTATGTCAAGGCAGAGCAGACTGTAGGTGAGTTCTACACTGATATCATCAGAGAAGAGCTTAATGTCAAGAATGTAGCATTCACAGATGATGTTCGTGACTTTACAAGCTACACCTTCAAGCCACAGCTCAAGACTCTTGGACCTAAGTATGGCAAGAACATCGGAGCTATCAAGGCTTACCTTGAGACTCTTGATGGAAACGCTACAATGGATGAGCTCAATACAAACGGTTCAATCAAGTTCAATGTAAATGATGTAGATGTAGAGCTTGTTAAGGAAGATCTTCTTATTGAGATGGCTCAGAAGGAAGGCTTTGTATCACAGGAGAACTGGGGAATCACAGTTGTTCTTGATACTAACCTCTCAGATGAACTCGTAAGAGAAGGCTTTGTCCTTGAGGTTATCAGTAAGGTTCAGACAATGCGTAAGGATTCCGGCTTCGAAGTTATGGATCACATTAAGGTATCTCTTAATGGTAATGACAAGCTTGCTGAGATCGTTAAGGCACATGCAGACAGCATCTCAACCAAGGTTCTTGCTAACGAAATCGTATACGGCTCTGATGTAGCTAATGCTAAAGAGTGGGATATCAACGGCGAGAAAGTTACTATCGGTGTTGAGAAGGTCTGATAAGAACTGACTTGTAATAAGAAAAACAAATAATATTTGTGAAAAGAAGAGTGAGATAACTAAATTGTTATTTCACTCTTTTTATATGGGTAAAAAAGATTGAAGGAAGAGGTCGGGCATGATAGAATATCCGTAATTAACGATATTAATGGAGGGTGTACAATGACGATTGGACAAAGGATTTTTTATCTATTAGAAGAGAAACATATGACGCAGAAGGAGTTTTCAGATAGAACAGGTATAGCAACAACTACTATTAGCGACTGGCGCAAGAAGAATACTAATCCAGGATCAGATAAGATTATGTCAATTTGTGCAGCCCTTGATGTTACACCAGAATACTTGCTTTCAGGAGTTACGGAAGATAGTGATAGAGGTCGTAATATAGACTACATGGTAATTCCTACTGGAACTGAAGAACGCGAATTGATTGAGATTTTTAATGATATGAACTTTGTTGATAGAGCCCATGTGATGGAATATGCGCGTAAGATTAGTGAGAGAAAATCTCGTTATTGTGAGACGGCTAAAGCTAAGTCTATGGTTAAGATTGCAGAGTTTTGTGACATTGAGGTGTTTATGAATTCAAACTTCGAGGGAGAGCCATTTGTTGACGTGAATTATATCGACGATGATGTTCTTGGAAAACTAGACATACGTAGTGGAGTTATCAGCGGCAACTTTTCCAAGTACGTTCGCCCTGTTATAGAGGCTTGGTATAAAGATAATAAAAATCTTTTGGAATCAATTTGGAACACTAAGAAAATGATGATGATTCCTGCATGGGAGTAATATGGCTTGTAATGTAAAAAAGAAATTGTTGGGATATGAAATATGTACATTTGATAGGGAAGGTACGTTGTTCTGTCAGGATCCAATAGTAGTTGTCAGAAAAGAGCATTTTACAGAAATATATAATTTACAGAAACATGACCATGAGATTGGAGATAGGATAGCAAAGGATGTAACTAGGAATATAATCTATGAATATATAGATGATTCATTTGGCGAAGGGTGAAAACTTCCTTGTTATCCTCATGCTATTTTCTATGGATAGAATTGACTTCTGAACTTAAAGTGGTGAAGTCATAATTTGTGACTTTATGTTAAAGAGAAATGTGCAAAACGGCTTCGGCGAGAAATGATTCGCCGAAGCCGTTGTTTTAAATATAGGTTATGGATATATCAAATTAAAGAGTTGTTCCGCCAAGGATTGACATAAGCCTTAAGAATCCACAGTATCCATTCTCATCAAGAAGTTTATTAACATCGTAGCCTGCTGGAATAGTAACTTTCATTTTTTTGCCCTGATATGTAAATACTACGTTTACATCGATATCAGGACGAGATGCGATTGCACTTATCATAGTTCTATCAAAACATGAAATTGTATCTGTTTCGATATTGAATGCACCGCCAGCAGGAGTATTTCCAACGTGATTAACAACGGCTGCCTGATACTGGCTAGGAGTCATTGTTGACATTGTAAGTGAAACAGTGTGTGCTGGCTTGTCACCGCTAATAGCTGCAATGGCTGCTGGTGCATCTGCAGCAGAACGAGTATCAACAATTGCAAAGTATCCAGTATTAACTACTGTGCTTTCTGATGAAGCATCAGTTACGATTGAGCTTGTGTTCTCAGGAACTACAACCTTGTATGTTTCAACATTTCCTTCGTTATCGTATGATGTAGGAACAATATGGAATATCTTTTTGAGTAAGATTCCACCACCAGGAGTAATCACTCTAAATTCATAACTACCATTTCCGCTATCACGTACGAGTGCTACATTCTCACCAGCATCAATTATCTGGCCTTCAGTATAGCTGGTATACAAATAGAAGGTATCATTAAGTCTAACTGTCGGAGCCTCACCAACACCTCTAAAGCTCTTTGAATGATCATGTCCATCATTCTGGAAGCTTAGGCTATATCCAGCAAAATCGGATAATACGAAGTAGTTTATGGCATTCATTACCGCTTCATTAAGTGCTTCACTTGCACTTTCTCCAGATGAAGATACAATCTGTCCATCAACTTTATATACGGAAATGTCTGGAATATCATCTAATATATCATCTAAACTGCTGTAAGTATTGTTTCCTGTATCTATCTGAATAGCTGCACCGATATCATTGGTTACAGTTCCCATTACAGCAACGTCGCCCTTATGATTGTCATTATCAGGGGTAATCTTGACATCAACGCTTGTTTTATCAACACCATTTCCGTCGATAACAACTGTTGCATCTCCATCGGTAACAACATCGTTAGCAGTACCATCAACATCGCCCTTTACATATACAATTGCGTTATCTGTAGCTTGCACACCAGTACTGTTCTGACCAGTTGCATCAACATCTCCTTCTACAAGAATTACCTCATTTGTACCAGCTGAAATAGCAGTGCTATTATCTGTAGCATCAGTTGTATCGCCGTATGTTGTTGTAGTAATTAATGCGTTTGGATCTGGAACAAATCCGTCTGTAGCAAAAGCAGTTGTAGCTGGAGCCATTGCCATTGTGATTACCATAAGTGTTGCTGTGATTGTTGCGAGAACCTTCTTGTACATTGGATGATTCCTCCTTGAATAAAAAATTAAGAAAATATTTAATAACACACTTTTTACCAATAACTATCGCGCCTCCACGGCGCTGACAAGTACGTATTGTATACCTGACCAATAAAATGCCAAGAAAGAAACTCTAAAAAAAGTATAAAAACTGATATGTAATGACCTCCTGTCAAGCAAAAAATGACTGGAATCACCACAAACATATTTAATTGTTGCTGAAGGCACCTTGAAAGAGCCTCGGGGTATCAGTTCCCGGCATTGGCCACTCTGATATACGTGGATTGGTTACCGACAGGTCAATGGTCCGCCGTGAGCTCTACCGTCTAGTTGCGTGGATCACAAATTTCTCTGTGCCAACATAGTTTTATCGTAGATAGCTCTAACCTTGAAATGGCCGAAGCCCTTTCAAGATGTCTTCAGTTGGTACTTGTTGGTGGCCAGATGTAAATGGCGTAAGCCATCTTACATCTGCTTGATTACCCGCTATAACAGCGGGGTGAAGATGTCAAGGCTGCGAAGCACCGCCCACGGCGGCTTGGCCTTGATATCGGAGGCGCGATGTTATACCTGATCATGCTATATTATCGGTTATCATGCCCCACATGAAGCAGGCAAGTTCTCTTGCTATTGCAGTTTTAGCCACATTGTGTTTCTTGCTTTTACCAAGAACCATTTTGTAAAACTTGCGTCTTAGCCTTTCATTAGCTTTATCAGCATATGCAATGACTTGAGGTGAGTTGCCAATCTGACGGGATTTAAGTGCTTTTGATTTATGTCCGATTTGTCCTTTGCTGTATGACTGGGATGATTCTATAAGAAGCTGTCTAACATGACGATTTCCGGCTTTTGTGATTCCAAGCCTTGACTTTTCATCACCACTGGATTCTTCACCAGGCACAAGTCCAAGATATGCAGCAAACTGATTGGCTGATGCAAAACGTTTGAAATCACCTACTTCAACCAATACAGATAGTGCTGTGTGAGTTTGAACCCCGATGAAACAGCAGAGTTTTTTAACAGGCTCTCTGTATTCATCTTTTAAAGCAAGTTCTTCTATTCGCTTGTCTAAACGTTCAAGCTTATCTCTCAAGTTTATGTAGGTCAGCAGATATTCATCGAGTATTTCTTTATACAGTGCCTCAGGCTTTAATGATTTTAACCAGTTCACATGAGCTTCTGTCCAGTGACTTTTTCCTTCATAGCGATAGTCGTGGCGAAGACAAAACGAAAGTATTTGTTGCTTCACTTTCTTGAGTGCAAGCTTATGATCATCTCTCATACGGAGAAACTCTTTTGTTTCTTCATCTGTAGAAGTAGGAACATGAACAGGACTGTAATTGTGCTGAGCCAGACATTTGCCAATCAATTCAGCATCACGTTTATCAGTTTTAATTCTTTTGCCACTACGCGGTTCAAGCATAGTGGTTGGTGCAAGTATCACACAGTTAACGTTATGATTAGTTAACTGATGATATAAAGTATAGCCGAGACATCCGGCTTCATAACCGCATATAAAGTTTGTATCATTTCCGTAGATGGTTCTAAGGAATTCCAGATATTTTAGGACTTCCTTGTAATCAGCGTGGGTGCGCCTTGTATGAGACGCCTTCTCTGTTTCGATTAAATAATCGCAGAGAGTAAAACTTTCCTTATGTACATCCATTCCTACGTAAACTGTGATATTATTCATTTAGTGACCTCCCTTTGTATGCGGTAATCCCTGTTACCATTGACTCAACATCTTTAGTATACAGGTAAATCCACGTTGCTACATAGTGGAGGTCATTACATATTGTCTAGTCAATTTTGAAATGTATATTCGTTAATGCAATCAGATTAGTGAAATATAATATTACCTGCCAAAGAGCGCACGAAATGTCGGGGGTATAATAATATGGATGCTATAATGAGATATAGCAAGAGAAAGGAGCAAGTTAGATGCAGGGTTGGATAGAAGGATTCCAGGAATCAATAGACTTCATAGAGCAAAATCTTACGGATGAACTGGATATAGAAGCTATAGCAGATAAAGCGGCGCTGTCACCCTTTTATTATCAACGCATATTTGGAGCTCTTTGCGGTGTAACAGTCGGTGAATATATTCGTGCGCGCAGAATGACGCTGGCTGCTCAGGAACTTACAAGTAAGGATATAAAGGTGATAGATGTTGCTATTAAGTATGGCTACGATTCACCGGATAGCTTCGCAAAAGCTTTTCAAAAGTTCCATGGAATTACGCCGTCTCAGGCACGAGAGCCTGGAGCTGCACTTCGTTCTTTTGCTCCGTTACATATTAGAATCACGATGGAGGGTGGAACCATGTTGGATTATCGTATAGTTGAAAAAGCACCGTTTACTATTGTTGGAGTAAAGAGACCATTTAATTCTGAAACGAGTTACCAGGAAATTCCAAAGTTTTGGGACGAGTGGCTGGCACAGGGAGAGAATCGTTCTATTAAAGGTACTTTTGGAGTATGCATTGATATGAGAGGTAAGGACTTTGACTACTGGATCGCAGATCTCTATTTTCCTTGGGAAGATATCCCAGAAGGGTGTGAGACCAGATGTATCCCAGGAAGCTTATGGGCACAGTTTCCTTGCACAATGAGTACTCTACAGGAAACAAACACTAAGATTTGGTCAGAGTGGCTGCCTGCATTAAATGGGTATTCACTGCTTGGAGAATATGACATTGAAGTATATCTTCCTCCAGAAGAGGGCTCAGATGAAATGTCAGTGTACATATGGGTGCCTCTTAAAAAGGATTGATTGCTGCTAAGAGCAAGCTATGTTTATGGATATTTAATAAAAGACTGTACGAATTTGCGGTAAAATATAGACGTACGAGTTTTGATGGCATAAAACTGCATATTTGCTTAGTTTTTGTTATAATGATAAGTATCAAACATGCATTATGAGGAGGCTTTATGAAGAAAAAACCGTTATCTTTTGACAAAGACCTATTCAAGAGAAGTGTCCTTTACAACGTTAAGACCCTTTACAGGAAAACGATGGAAGAGGCTACTCCTCAGGAAATCTACCAGGCAGCAGCATACGCGATAAAAGATGCAATAGTAGATCACTGGATGACAACACAGAAGGCAGCAGCAGAGCAGGACCCCAAGATTGTTTACTATATGTCTATGGAATTCCTCATGGGTAGAGCATTCGGTAACAACCTCATCAACCTTCAGGCTTATAAGCCGGTAAAAGAGGCACTTGATGAACTGGGACTTGATGTTAACCTTGTTGAAGATCAGGAACCGGATCCTGCTCTTGGAAATGGTGGTCTTGGAAGATTAGCGGCGTGCTTTCTTGATTCACTTGCCACTCTCGGATATATGGCTTATGGCTGCGGAATCAGATACAAATATGGAATGTTCCGTCAGCAGATAAAGGATGGTTATCAGGTAGAAGTTCCTGATACATGGCTTGAAAATGGTAACCCCTTCGAACTTAGAAGAAGTGAGCTTGCCAAAGAGGTTAAATTTGGCGGCTACGTAAATATGTTTACAGATGAATATGGCAGAACAATCTTCAGACAGGAAGGCTATCAGGTTGTTAGAGCTGTTCCTTATGATCTGCCTGTAATAGGATATGGTAACGGAGTTGTAGATACACTCAGAATTTGGGATGCCGAGCCGATACAGTGCTTCCAGCTTGACTCTTTTGATAAGGGAGATTATCAGAAGGCGGTTGAGCAGGAGAACCTCGCAAGCCAGCTCTGTGAAGTCCTTTATCCTAATGATAACCACATTGCTGGTAAAGAGCTGCGACTCAAACAGCAGTATTTCTTTATTTCAGCTTCTGTTCAGACTGCTGTTCAGAGGTATTTGAGAAATCATGACGATATAAGAAAACTCTACGAGAAGACTGTATTCCAGCTCAATGATACGCACCCGACAGTTGCAGTTGCTGAGCTTATGAGAATTCTCATGGATGATTACTATCTGTCATGGGATGATGCCTGGGATGTAACAACTAAGACATGTTGTTATACTAACCACACTATCATGTCAGAGGCTCTTGAGAAGTGGCCGGTAGATCTTTTCCAGAGGCTTCTTCCCAGAATTTATCAGATTGTTGATGAGATCAACAGAAGATTTGTTGACCAGATCATGCGTACATATTCAGGTTCCGCAGGTATTGATGTGCAGGCCAAGATCCGTAGTATGGCTATCCTTTATGATAATCAGGTCAAGATGGCTCATCTGGCAATCGTTGGCGGTCATTCAGTAAATGGTGTTGCCAAGCTTCATACAGAAATCCTCAAACAGAGAGAACTTAAGGATTTCTATGAGATGATGCCTGAGAAGTTCAACAATAAGACTAATGGAATCACTCAGAGAAGATTCCTTATGCACGCCAATCCGCTTCTGGCTGACTGGGTTACAGAGAAAATTGGTGATGACTGGATCACTGACCTCTCACAGATGGACAAGCTCAAAGACTTCGTTAATGACAAGAAAGCACAGGCTGAGTTCATGGACATTAAGCTCAAGAACAAGCAGAGGCTTGCTGAGTATATTCTGGAGCATAACGGAGTTAAAGTTGATCCTAAGTCTATATTTGATGTTCAGGTCAAGAGACTTCATGAGTACAAGAGACAGCTCCTTAACATCCTGACAGTAATGTACAAGTATCACGATATCAAGTCCCATCCAAACAAGGACTTCTATCCTAAGACTTATATTTTTGGTGCCAAGGCGGCAGCAGGATACCTCACAGCTAAGCTGACGATCAAGCTCATCAACTCTGTTGCTGAGGTTATCAACAATGACCCTGATATCAAGGGCAAGATCAAGGTAGTCTTCATAGAGGATTACAGAGTATCTAATGCTGAGCTTATATTTGCTGCAGCGGACGTTTCCGAGCAGATATCTACAGCAAGTAAAGAGGCATCCGGAACAGGTAATATGAAGATGATGCTAAACGGCGCTGTAACTATCGGAACAATGGATGGTGCTAACGTGGAAATCGTCAATGAAGTTGGCGAAGAGAATGCGTTTATCTTTGGTTTGTCATCACAGGAAGTAATGGAGTACGAGAAAAACGGAAATTACAATCCAATGGATATTTATAACAGCGATCCTAATGTTAAGAAGGCTCTCGATATGCTTGTAGATGGCACTTTCTCCAAGGATAAAGAACTGTTCAGACCTCTTTACAACTGTCTCCTTAACAAGGTTGGCGGCAACAGGGCAGATCAGTACTTCATCCTCAAGGATTTCGAATCTTATCTGGAAGCTCAGAAGAAGATATCAGATGCGTATGCTGATAAGAAGCGCTGGGCTAAGATGGCGCTGATGAACACAGCTTGCTGTGGCAAGTTCTCATCAGACCGTACAATTCAGGAATATGTTGATGAAGTATGGCATCTTGATAAGCTGAATGTGGAAGCAAAATGATTTTTCTCATGATGCAATTCGTCTATCATGTGATATAAATGTATATCATGTAATATGAATATGAACAAGAAATGAAAAAAGGGATTGTCAGCAATAAAATGCGGCAATCCCTTTTAGACTTTTTTGTAATAATTTTAGTTAGGATCATTTGAATCAAGATGATGCTTTTCTATAAGCTTTTCCACCTGCTTTAAATGTTCAGCGCCTGCGGTATTTCCACTCTTAGGAAGGCTCTTACGGAACTTGGAGGGGGACATACCTTTTTCCTGTTTGAAGGCCTTGGAGAAAACAAGAGGGTCTGAATAGCCGCAGGATATAGATATGGATTCAATTGGAAGATCCGTTAACTGCAATAGCTCTGAAGCCTTGGCAATTCGATAGCTTGAAAGGTATTGTTGAGGTGATATACCAAGGTTTTCCTGAAACAAGGTATAGAGATAGCTTCTGTTGATGCAGACATAATCAGCAATATCAGTAACCTTGATCGGATTATAGTAGTTGCTGCGTACAAAGGCCTGAGCCTTGTGAACATAGTTGTTATCGCTGCTGGAATCACTTCTGGGAGTGACAGAGAGTCCTGACGCAATAACAGACAAAAAGAGAGATAAAAGTCCATTTCTGCGAAGTGAATCCTCTACACTAAAGGTATTGTGATCCATCATATCTTTGACAAGACCGTAAATGTCCTTGGATTTATCACTCATAAATATAGGCTGCTGTAGAGAAAGGCCAAGCTGAGAGACTATTTCTTTGGCACGATTTCCGCCAAAGCCAATCCATACGTAGGTCCAGGGATCTTTTTCATCTGCAACATAGTAGGCCAGCTCATCAGGTACAATAAGGAAACCATATTTTTCAGTCAGCGGATATTTTTGGCCACCGATAGTAAATGAGCCTTTTCCGCTGAGAATATAGTGAATCATATAATGAGGCTTAAGGGCAGGCCCAAAGCTGTGTCCGGGTTCTGTCTGGGACAGGCCGCAGCAGTAAACATACAGATCATCTGATTCCTCCGTATTAAAGAGGAGTTTGTAGGCTTTTTCCATATATCTTTTTCCGTTTCTTAATGTAATCCAGATAAATTCATATTATATTTTCATATTAACAATTTAACTAATGTATAGGCAAGGAAACTAATTAGAAAAAATGAAACAAATCCCTCATTAAAATTGTATTTTAGGTAGACTTACTGTAAAATGGACTTGCATGTTTTGTAAATTAGAGTAGTAGAAATCGGATTGTTATGAAATCCGGGAGGCAGGTTGTGGATAAGAATACGCAGGAACTTTTAAATGCGGGTAACGATATATTAAAGAGTGTGACTAAGGCCATAGATACCAATGATTACAGTAAGCTGGCCGGAGAGATCAGTAGAACAGTCAAGTCAGTCAGTATTGAGCGCAAGACGACTTATGCCAGTGGTATCAATCAGGACAGAACGGTACATATAGTCCGTAACAATGGCGCTAATGCTGTTCACACATTTCCATTTTTGGCCAAGAGGATCAGCAAATATAACGGACTGGTCGAGGGAATAATTGGAACATCACTTTCTTTTTGCTTTTTCTGGGCGTTTTTTGGATGTCTTTTTTCTCATCTGATGCCTTTGATAATAACGATGCTTGCAATTACGATTGCAACAGGTTTATGGGGATTCAGAGGTCTTAAGAAATTCAAACTGGCGAAGGCAATGCACAAATATGGTAATATTCTCAAGAATGCAGAATATTTTAAGGTAAGTGATCTTGCTGCTGCGGCTCTCGAATCTGATGAGAAAGTGTACAAGAATCTCAAGGATATGGTTGCTATGGACTATCTTCCAAGAGGTAAATTTGACGCTACGAACTCTACTTTTATGATAACAGATGCTGCATATCAGCTCTATCTTGGAGCAGAGCGCGACAGAATGGCTAGAGAGGAAAGAGATGCTCAGGTTGAGGAACTCACAAGGTCTGCTACTCCTGCCAAGGCGCCTGACAAGGTTCAGAGCATTTTGGATGAAGGAAGAGAGTATATTGTTTTTGTCAGACAGATAAATGATGTTATCCCTGACACAGAGGAAATGTCTAATAAGCTCTATAAACTCGAGAGCCTTATGAACAAGATTTTTGAGCAGGTTAAAAAAGAGCCTGATACAGCAGATGATCTTCATAAACTGATGAACTACTATCTGCCTACAACCAAGAAACTTCTTGCTGCTTATGTGGAACTTGATAAGCAGGCGGTTCAGGGTGAGAATGTTCAGCAGACCAAAAAAGAGATTGATGAAGTTATGGATACGATCAATGAAGCTTTTGAGAAGCTTCTTGACAGCCTTTTCCAGGATATGGCCTGGGATATCTCATCAGATATTTCAGTCATGAAGACAATGATGGCACAGGATGGACTTACAGATGACGGAATGCAGGTTTCAGCTGCAGGAGGGATGATGGCTCAGGCACAGCAGGGTGCAGTTCTTGAGTTTGATAAATAAATTAAGTTTTTAGGAGGATTTTTGTAATGGGAGATGAGTTAAACTTTGATGCAGCACCAGCTGCACCTTCACTTTCTTTTGGGGCAGAGGCAGCTACAGCAGAGGCACCTGCACAGGAAGCAGTTCAGGCAGAGCCTGAGAAAGCCAAGGACAACGGCAACCTTGCAATGGAAGCGCAGTTATCAGCTGAGGAACTTAAACAGGTTGATGATTTCAGCAAGCAGATTGATATCAGCAACACAACAGGTATCATGAACTATGGTGTTGGTACACAGAAGAAGCTTGCAGATTTCTCTGAGAAAGCTATAGATAATGTACGTACCAAGGATATGGGACAGGTTGGTGATATGATCACTGATCTCGTTACACAGCTCAAGAGCTTTGACATCGCTGAGGATGAGAAGGGACTTAAGGCTCTCTTCAAGAGAGGTGCCAACAAGATTGAGGGCATGAAGGCCAAGTACAACAAGGTTGAGACAAACGTTGAGACTATTTCTAATGAGCTTGAGAGACATCAGGTAACACTGATGAAGGACGTAGAGCTTCTCGACAGAATGTATGACCTCAACCTCAACTACTACAAGGAGCTTACAATGTACATCCTTGCAGGTAAGAAGAGACTTGAACAGGAGCGTAGTACTACACTTGTAGAACTTCAGAAGAAGGCTGAGGAATCAGGACTTCCTGAGGATGCCGAGAAGGCTAAGGATTTCGCAAACAAGTGCGACAGATTTGAGAAGAAGATCTATGACCTCGAGCTTACAAGAACTATTGCTATGCAGACCGGCCCACAGATCCGTATGGTACAGAGCTCAGACACAGTAATGGCTGAGAAGATTCAGTCAACTATCGTTAATACTATTCCTCTTTGGAAGAACCAGATGGTTATTGCTATCGGTATCGAACATTCAACACAGGCTGCTCAGGCAGAGAGAGAAGTTAACGATATGACTAATAAATTACTCAAGGCAAATGCAGATGCACTCAAGGTTGCAACTATCGAGAGCGCTAAAGAGGCAGAGAGAGGAATTGTTGATATCGAAACTCTCAAGCATACAAATGAGTCTCTTATCACAACTCTTGATGAGGTTCTCAAGATCCAGACAGAAGGTAAGGCTAAGCGTCGTGAGGCAGAAGCTGAGCTTTCACAGATCGAGAATCAGCTCAAGGATAAGCTTCTTCAGGCTGCTAAGCAGTAATTCATCTGTTTTACAGACTTATATTTACATATGAACAAAATGACCCGGGTATATGGCTTTTGACTATACCCGGGATTTTTTAACTAATTATTAACAGTTAACATTTTGACAGGTAATATGAACAAAGTGGTATTTAAATATTTGCATCTTAAATATATAGTATAAGCAGAATAATTGCTCTGAGAGAGTAAATAAATTGATAATCTATTTATAAGAAAAAACATAAAGTTTAAAAATACAGGAGGGTTTTATGATCGATCAGAACATGAAGCAGTCAGTTCTTGAGAATTTCGAGAAGGTTTTTGGAAAAAGAGAAGGCATCAAGACATACTTTGCACCGGGAAGAGTTAACCTTATAGGTGAACATACCGACTATAACGGAGGACATGTTTTTCCATGTGCGCTTACAATTGGAACTTATGCAGCTGTTGCTAAAAGAGATGACCGCGTAGTTCAGTTCTATTCTGTCAATCAGGACAGGTTTGGTGTATACGGAGTAAATCTTGATGATATAGATACTATAAACGATCAGGCAGGATGGACTAATTATCCGATTGGCGTTATATGGGCATTTGCAGGACGTGGAATGAAGCTTGATAAGGGCTTTGATATGGTCATCAATGGAAATATTCCTAATGGATCAGGCCTTTCATCATCAGCTTCTCTTGAGGTTCTTACAGGATTTATATTAAGAGACCTTTATGGATTTGATGTTACTAATCAGGATATAGCTCTTATCGGCCAGTATTCAGAGAACAACTACAACGGCTGTAACTGCGGAATCATGGATCAGTTCGCATCAGCTATGGGTAAAGAGAATAACGCTATTTTCCTTGATACAGCAGATTTGTCATATGAATATGCTCCTATCAAGCTTGATGGAGCCAAGATTGTAATAGCTAATACTAATAAGAAGCACAAGCTTACTGATTCACAGTACAATGCAAGACGCAGCATGTGCGAAGAAGCGCTTGCAATTCTTCAGAAAACTGTAGATATAAAGGGACTTGGAGATCTTTCAATAGAAGAGTTTGAGGCTCATAAGGATGTTCTCACAGATCCTGATATGCAGAAGAAAGCTAAGCACGCTGTTTATGAGAACCAGCGTACAATTGAAGCTGTTAAGGCACTTAAGGCAGGAGATATCGAGCACTTTGGTGAGCTTATGAGACAGTCACATGAATCTCTTCGTGATGATTATGATGTAACAGGTGTTGAGCTTGATACACTTGCTGAGGAAGCCTGGAAGATTCCGGGAGTTATCGGCTCCAGAATGACAGGCGGCGGATTCGGCGGATGCACAGTTTCTATAGTCAAGGATGAAGCTGTTGAAGACTTTAAGAGAATTGTTGGAGAAAACTACCTTAAGAAGATTGGTTATGAAGCAACCTTCTATACTGTAGAAATCGGTGGCGGCCCACAGGAAATCTGATCAGGATTTAGGAGTGAAATGGCTATGACAGATATAAATGTAGCAATTAAGAAACTTGTAGCATATGGACTGGCAACAGGACTTATAGAGAAAGAGGATATCATTTATACAGTTAATTCTCTTTTGATTGAGCTGGGACTCGATAGCGTAGAGGCAGAGATAACAGATATTGAGAAGCTTGTCGCAGAGGTTCCGGGAGATGAAGCAGAACTTGGAAATTATCTGGAGAAGGTTCTTGGAGAGCTTGATGATTATGCCGCTGCAAATGGACTAATCGAGAATGACAGTGTAGTTTACAGAGATCTATTTGATACCAGACTGATGGGACACTTTGTAGAAAGACCAAGCGCTGTTATCAGGAAATTTAATGAGAAGTATAAAGAGAGCCCTGAGGCTGCAACCTATTACTACTATAATCTTTCCAAGAACAGTGATTATATACGCAGATATCGTATTGCCAAGGATATGAAGTGGATAGCACCAACAGAATACGGTGATCTTGACATTACTATTAATCTTTCCAAGCCTGAGAAGGATCCTAAGGCTATCGCAGCTGCCAGAAATGCCAAGCAGAGTGGATACCCTAAGTGTCAGCTGTGCTGGGAGAATGAGGGGTATTCAGGAAGATTAGATCATCCTTCCAGAGAGAATCACAGGATCATTCCTGTAACTATCCAGAATTCCAAATGGGGATTTCAGTATTCTCCATATGTTTACTATAATGAGCACTGTATTGTATTCAATTCACAGCACATTCCTATGAAGATTGAGCACAATACCTTCTGTAAGCTATTTGATTTTGTTAAGGCATTTCCTCACTATTTTGTCGGATCCAATGCAGATCTTCCGATAGTTGGAGGTTCTATTTTAAGCCATGACCATTTCCAGGGCGGTCATTACACCTTTGCAATGGCTAAGGCTCCAGTAGAGAGAACATTCACAGTCAAGGGCTTTGAGGATGTAGAGAGTGGAATTGTTAAATGGCCTATGTCGGTTATCAGACTTTCAGGTACTGATACGGATAGGATCATTGAACTTGCTGACGTGATCCTTAATAAGTGGAGAGGTTATACTGACGAGGCTGCATTTGTGTTTGCTGAGACCGATGGAACTCCTCACAACACAATTACACCTATTGCCAGAAAGCGTGGAGATAAGTATGAGCTTGACCTGGTTCTGAGGAATAACATTACAACTGAGGAACATCCTCTTGGAGTTTATCATCCTCATGCTCAGCTTCATCATATTAAGAAAGAGAACATTGGACTTATAGAAGTAATGGGGCTTGCTGTTCTTCCTGCCAGACTCAAATCAGAGATGGCACAGCTCAAAAAAGCTATGCTTGCAGGCGCTGATCTTAGAGCTGACGAGGTTCTTGAGAAGCATGCCGACTGGGTAGATGAGTTTAGCAAGAAATATGATGTGATCAATGAGAGCAATATTGATGAGATTGTTCAGAATGAGATTGGAGAAGTATTCATGCATGTTCTGGAAGATGCAGGTGTTTATAAGAGAACACCTGAGGGACAGGCTGCTTTTGACAGATTCACCAAGTCTCTTTGATCAGAATCTAGTAGAAAAGGTTTACATTATCGGATGAGATAGTGTAAACCTTTTTATCGTTTGTAATTCAGTGAATTGCTTTATTTTAATGAGATTTCAGGCTTCGACATTCATGGTTTCAAGAGCTTCATCAATCATTTTGGTGATCTGATTACGGCTAAGAGAATTAAGTTCATTGGCTATAGGAGTAAGAGCCTGCAATTTATGAGATATTTCGCTTTCAACAAGACCAAGTTTTGTCTTGTACATATCAATCAGGAGTCTGTAGGTTCCGGAGATATCTGTCCTTGTCTTGACAGCGAATTCAAGAACAGCGCAGGCATCTTCAAAACGTCCCTGATTATATAACTCCTGTCCCCATTTCTGGAGAGCGACAACAAGAGCAGTATAATTAAGGTCATACTGAGTAAGAGCTGTGATATTGGCGGCTCCATATTCAAGCTTGAGATCTGTATTTGTTATTCCTGTAAAATTGACGATCTTTTCATCCTTTAGTGCTAGGATTTCTTCTTCTGCCTTGCGAAGGATTTCATTTTCACCGTATGTTTCAAACGGGAGGAGCTGAGTTGGAATGTGTATGTATTCAAGATTTTCTAAACTTTTTTTACGTACACTGTTGGCCGCACGCTCTTTTTCCCAAAAGTCAGCCTCCTGTTGCTCGACCTTCCTGGAAACCTTGCGGGAGGAGATGTTGAAGAGGACGATAAGAACTATGAAGCTTGCTAAAAAGGGTAATTTCATCTATAATATCCTTTCAGTTAAGGAGTAAATATTCTAACTATATTGCATATAATTTATAATAGCACAATCTTTCAGAGGGGGCATTATGAAAAAATTTCTCGGAGGAGTTCTTCTCTTCATTGGTGTGCTGTTACTTCTGCCTGGTATTCGGACAAAAGCAGCAGATGGACGAACAATTGCAAATGGCGTTTATATCGGAGATATAGATGTTTCAGGAATGACAGTATCAGACGCAACAGCGGCTGTTCATTCCTATTTTGATAAGATGGCTGGTGCAGAGATTACTCTCGATGCCGGCGAGGGCCGCAGTCTTCAGGTTAGCGGCGAGGATCTTGGCATTTCATGGAAGAATCCTCAGATCATAGAAGATGCTTATAGTCTTGGACACAAGGGCAATGTGATCCAGAGATACAAAGCCCTCAAGGATCTTGAGAAGGAAGGCCACAGATTCGATATAGAATATGGTTTTAATGATGAACACCTTCAGGAGATAGTTGGTGACAGATGCAGCTCTTTTAATCAGGACAAGGTTAACTATACTCTTAAGAAGACAGCTGACGGATTTACAGTAACTGAGGGACAGACAGGCTATGTAGTTGATGTAGATCAGTCTATTGCGGCAATTAAGAATTTTGTAACAAGCGGATGGAATGGCGACAATGGAGCTGTTTCTCTTTCAATTAAAGAGGATGCTCCGCTTGGAAGTGCTGAGGATTTGTCCAAAGTCAGAGATGTACTTGGTACATTCACTACAAGCTATAAGACATCAGGATCATCGAGATCTGCCAATGTGGCAAATGGATGCTCGCTGATCAATGGAACAACACTGTATCCGGGCGAGGAATTTAATGTACTTGATACTATCACTCCGTTTACAGAAGCTAACGGATATTATCCTGCAGGCTCATATCTTAATGGAATAGTAGTTGAGAGTATTGGTGGAGGAATCTGCCAGGTTTCAACAACTCTTTATAACGCTGTATTGCTGGCGGAGCTTGAGGTAACAGAGAGACATAATCATTCAATGATCGTCAATTATGTATCTCCTTCTGCCGATGCGGCTATCGCAGAGTCCGGGGGCAAGAACTTCAGATTTGTTAACAATACTGAATACCCTATTTATATAGAAGGATACACATCTTCAGACAAGCATATTACATTTACAATTTATGGAGTTGAGACAAGGGATCCTGGTAGGAAGGTTGCTTTTAAGAGCGAGGTACTTGAGACTACACCAGCCTCTGAGGATCAGTATGTGACAGATGGTTCTCAGGGAATCGGCTATGTGGGAACACAGTCAGCTCACATTGGTTATAAGGCTCAGCTTCGCAAGATTGTTACTGAGAATGGTTCAGAAGTCAGCAATGAAGTGATCAACAGTAGTACATACAAGATGGTTCCAAGGATTATCACTGTAGGTACAGCAGGTGCCGATGCGACAGCTTTGGCACAACTCCAGACAGCGATCGCTACGAGAGATGTTGGCACAGTCAAGGCGGTAGCCGGAGCTCTCAAGGCTGCAAGAGACGCAGCCGGAACAGAGAACGCTGAGGCGGCGGCTCAGGCAGCAGCGGCAGCAGTTGATGCAGCAAACGCCCAGATTCAGCAGCAGGCAGTGGCTGAGGATATGGAGTCTATAACAACTAACGGATGATATAGGAGCCGGAATGAGATTAGGCAAGATTACTGAGAATGCTTTAAAGAGATCTGTTTTAAAGCAGCTTAGAACAGAATTTAAGAATACAACAAGCGCAGCTGTAGGGACAGACTGCGCTTTTTCTGAAAAGAAAAGGACTTTTTCCACAATTGTTCCTGTAACTGTAAATGTTCAGGATGCTGCTTTTTATGGTGTGGTAAAAGCGGTTAATGGGTTGGTATCCCAGGGACTTATACCAGACCATGTGGAAGTGTCAGCTCTTTTACCAATAGATGCAGAGGAACAGGTTATTAAGAAAATTGTCGCTGATGCCATAAGGGCGGCAAAATTTTGTAAGGTTGTCTACAGCGGAGGGCATACCGAGGTTACATCGGCAGTTAACAGGCCTCTTGTAACTGTTTCGGCTGTTGGATCTTGTGATGATGTTAGTAAGTCTTCAGGGCTCTTTGACAGTAAGCCGGCGCCCGGTCAGATGCTTGTAATGACTAAATGGGCTGCAATGGAAGGAACTGCGATGCTTGCAGCAGAGAAATATCAGGAACTTACAGGCAGATATCCGGCACCTTTTATAGATGATGCAATAAGCCTTAGAGAAGCTCTTTTTGTAGGAAAAGAGATGGATATAGCTGTTGAATCCGGAATTACTGCAGCACATGATCTGTCAAATGGCGGAGTGTTTGCAGGATTATGGGACATGGCCGCCCGAGCGGGATGCGGGCTTAAGGTGGATATGAGATGTATTCCTCTTAGACAGGAAACTGTTGAAATATGCGAATTCTTTGGGCTTAATCCGTATCATCTTTTGTCAGGTGGATCTCTTTTGCTTGCAACTGATAATGGGGAGAAACTCGTGGCTGACCTAAGAGAAAATGGCATTTTGGCTGTTGTAATCGGAGAGCTTGTGGAGGGGAATGACAAGGTTATCATCAATTCTGATGAGACAAGGTTTTTGGAATCCCCTCAGGCGGATGAGATTTTAACTGTGCTGGGGTAAAGAGATCATGATGTTAAATATGTCATGTTTACTTTGGAGCAAATGTAAGGCACAATAATGGTTGTAAGTCATTAAGTTGAGGAGAATAAAATGGGAACAAGAGAAGAGATATTAAATATCATCGAGAAGAATAGTAGAATTGATATTCATGAACTTAGCGTTTTGCTTGGGGCAGATGAGCTTCTCGTGGCTAATGAGCTTAAGGCACTTGAGGAAGAGGGAATTATCTGCGGATATCACACAATGGTTGACTGGTCCAAGACAAGTCTTGAAAAGGTCAATGCCCTTATAGAAGTTAAGGTTACACCAACAAGAGGACAGGGCTTTGACAATATTGCCGAGCGTATTTACAAATACCCTGAGGTTACAAGTGTATACCTTATGAGTGGTGGCTTTGACCTTATGGTAATCCTTGAAGGCAAGTCACTTCAGGAAGTTGCCGGCTTTGTAAATAACAAGCTTGCAACACTTGATACTGTTCTTAGTACAGCGACACATTTTATTCTCAAAAAATATAAAGATCACGGCACTATTTTGACTAAAAAGTACGAGGATACAAGGGAGATTATCACACCATGAGAAACCCATTAGGAAGTAAAGTTGTAGATATCAAACCTTCCGGAATCAGGAAGTTTTTTGATATCGTACAGGAGACTGAAGGGGCTATATCACTTGGTGTCGGCGAGCCTGATTTTGATACTCCCTGGCACATAAGAGATGAGGGCATTTATTCCCTTGAGAAAGGCCGTACCTTCTATACATCTAATTCCGGATTAAAGGAACTTAGGGTAGAAATATCCAATTATATTAAGAGAACACAAGGCGTGGAATACGACCCGATAAAAGAGGTCTTTGTAACTGTCGGAGGATCTGAAGCAATAGATCTTGCTATGAGAGCTATGCTTGATCCGGGAGATGAGGTTTTGATTCCTCAGCCAAGTTATGTTTCCTATGAGCCATGCGCTATTTTAGCTGATGCAACACCGGTTATTATCGAGTTAAAAGAGGAAAATGAGTTCAGACTGACAGCGCAGGAAGTTCTTGATAAGGTTACAGACAAGACCAAGATACTGGTTCTGCCATTTCCTAACAATCCAACCGGTGCGGTTATGGAAAAAGAGGACCTTGAGGCAATTGCCAAGGTTGTCATAGAAAAAGATCTGTATGTGATTTCAGATGAAATATACGGAGAACTCAGCTATAAGGGAAAGCATGTGTCTATTGTTTCGCTTCCCGGAATGAAGGAGAGAACAATACTCATAAATGGTTTCTCCAAGGCTTATGCCATGACAGGATGGAGACTTGGATATGCCTGTGGGCCTGAGATTATCATGAAACAGATGATCAAGATACACCAGTTTGCAATCATGTGCGCTCCTACAACCAGCCAGTATGCTGCTGTTGAGGCGCTCAAGAACGGTGATGAAGATGTCAGGATGATGAGGGAAGAGTATAACCACAGGAGAAGATACCTTCTCAATAAGTTCAAGGAGATTGGACTTCCTTGCTTTGAGCCATACGGAGCATTTTACGTATTCCCGTGTATCAAGAAGTTTGGAATGAGCAGTGATGAATTTTGTACCCGTCTTCTCACAGAAGAGAAGCTTGCAGTTGTTCCGGGAACAGCATTTGGAGACTGTGGTGAGGGATATATTCGTATTTCCTACGCATATTCTCTTGAGAATCTGAAAACAGCAATGGAGAGATTCGAGAGATTTATTTCAAAATTATAATTTTATATGAATAAACCAAAAAGCCGGGATATTAGATATGTGCAAGTTGTGCATACCAATATCCCGGCTTTTTGCATTGCTAACGTCCTGTTCAATCAACCTTAGTTTCGAAAATATTTGATTCGAAGAACTTATTATAGCCCTGCCAGCCAGGAACGGTTACATTTGACAGAAGTTCCGTAAATGTTTCCATCTTGGCATCTGTGTTGTCTGCAAGATTAAGTGCTACAGCTTCCATGATGGCTGGTTTCTTGGGAGAGCCATATTCAAACTCACCGTGATGGGCAAGAATGCAGTGCTGTAATTCCTGCTTGAGAAGCTCAGGGAAGCCTTCAATTGTTCTGGCCTTTTCGCTTACCATTTCACATCCCATAACGATGTGGCCAAGGAACTGACCTTCGTCAGTATAGTCATTTATCGGGAAAAGACTAAGCTCTCTTGTCTTACCAATATCATGACAAATAGCTGCTGTCAGAAGAAGGTCACGGTTGAGTCTTGGGTAAGAGGTGCAGAAGTAATTACACAACTTGGTCACGCTAAGAGTATGCTCTAAAAGACCGCCGATAAAACCGTGATGTACAGTCTTGGCTGCACTGGACTTGCGGAACAGTTCGATAAACTTCTCGTCGTGAACAAAGAACTCTTCAAGTAGCTTTTTTAAATATGGATTCTGGATACTTCCGATGATGCCAAGAAGCTCTTTGAACATTTCATCGATATCTTTGCTGGTAACAGGAAGATAAAGAGCCGGATCATATTCGCCTTCATGGCACTTTCTGGCTCTCTTGATATTAACCTGAAGAGCTCCGTTGAAGCTTGTCACTTCACCAAATACATCGATGCAGTCGGTGTCATCAAATTCATCAATTCCATCACTATTAGGTTCCCAAACCTTGGCGTCTACGGTACCGGTCTTGTCCTGGAGAGTAACTGAATAGTACTCTTTACCATTCTTGGTAGTAGCGCTTAATTTGTGTTTGCACATGTAGATATCTGCTACTCTGTCGCCTGGTTTCAAATCCTTGATAAATTTCATTAAAAAACCTCATTTCTAACTATTACATAATCATGGTCAATCATGTGTTGACTCAGTAAGTGTGGCTTCCAGATTCATTTCTATATAATCTGAAACAGCCTGACGCATTACAGTAATTGATATTACATCATCAGGGCTCAGCTGGGCAAGTTTATTTGTCAGCTGTTCATAACTTGTTATATCCATATCCCCAATGGCAGTAATTATATCGCCGCTCTGAATACCGGCCTTCATGGCTGGAGAGCCAAGTTCCGCCATTGTGATGTATGCTCCTGAAGGAACATTTTGTAGAGTCTGTATTTCCTGTGGGACAGTTGTTCCGTGAACACCAAGGTAAGCTCTGGATTTACTGTTGGATAAATCTTCCATAAGTGCCTTGAGCTCAGTAATTCCAATGGCACAGATATTATTGGACAGATCAACAGGCTCTTTATCCATGTCTATTATACCTACTACCTGTCCAAGAAGGTTTATCAAAACGCCGCTTCCTTGCTTACTGCCGTAGATATCCGTAGTAATAAGCTTATAGGTACTGTCCGGAAGATCCAGAGTAGTTTTTTCACTTGTTACAATTCCATACGCAATGGATCCCTGTACTCCAACTGGAGAGCCGATCGCTATAACCGGAAGGCCGGCAATGCTGTTGGAATTAGAGCTACCAAGAGTTGCTACAAGAATCTTTTCTCTTGTTTCTGCGGAAAGGTCTGATTTCTTGATTGAAAGGATACACAAATCGGTGATAGTGTCCACAAGATTGACCTGAGCTTCTGCCTTGGCATTGTCGCAAAAAGTGATTCCTATAGTTTCGGCATCCTTGAGTGCTTCGTAGAAAGCGAGTACGAGGAGATTACTGCCGCTGTCGGCAACAATCAGTCCTGATGCTGTTCCGCTGCTCTCAAACGATGGGCTGAACCAGTTGGTGTCACTGGAAATAGCCGTGATCTTGACGATGCTGCGGCTTCCTTCCGTAGCAACACCCTTAAGAGAGGACATCATCTTACTATAATCTTCTGAACCAAAGGTATAGGAGGCAATTGCCTGATCAATCTGATCCTTTTGTGTTGCTTCCAGGTATTGAGCCTCTGTAGCAGCAATTTCATTATCATCTGCGTACATTTCTTCCGGCGTCAGCTCGTCACTTGCTGATTCTGCGGGAAAAGAAACTTTCTCAGGCTCTTTTTCCGGATAGAGAGTATCGGTAAATACCGGCTGTAGCAAAAGAAATGTAAAACAGGCAACTACACCAAAGACTACAGCCAAAGAGATAGTGATAATAGTCCTGCGCAGCAGTTTTTTACGATTTATTGGACGCTGCTTGATCTTCTCACTGATAAAGGCTGTGTTGGCCAGAGTGTCTTTTTTGTTGTCGTCCTGATTAAGTGGCATATGCATTCCCCCAAGCTTGAAATAACATAATATCTTTATAATTATAGCCGCTTTCACATTAGAATTCCACTAGTCATGCGGAGAGTTAGGTGTTAAACTGTAGTTTGGGTAGTTATATGATAAAGAGGTTTATTAGCAATGAATTCAAAAGCATTACGCGTACTTGAGTACGATAAGATCATAGACAGGCTTGCAGAACACGCTACTTCCGAGCCTGGACGCAAGATGTGCAAGGAGTTAGTGCCATCTGCAGATATCAAGGAAATCAGACACAATCAGACCAAGACATCTGATGCTATTGCAAGAATTTTTAAGAAAGGCTCTGTGTCTTTTGGCGATAACAGGGATTTTACAGGTTCCCTCAAGGCACTTAAGATTGGAAGTGCACTGGATACAGCAGGACTTTTAAGACTTGCGGCTTTTCTTGAAAATGTAGCGAGAGTCAAGAATTATGGCAGAACACAAAGAGATGACGAGGCTCCTGATTCACTCACAGAGTCTTTTAGCATGTTGGAGCCATTAACTCCTGTTTCTGTTGAAATCAGGAGATGCATCGTTTCCGAGGATGAAGTCAGCTCAGATGCAAGCCCGGCTCTTAGACATATCAGACGTGGAATCATGCTGACTAATGACAGGATCCATGAGCAGCTTAACAGACTTATCAACGGACCTATGCGCACATATATGCAGGATGCAGTAGTTACCATGCGTGACGACAGATATTGCGTTCCGGTACGAGCAGAGTACAAATCACAGATAAACGGAATTGTTCATGACCAGTCGTCTTCAGGATCTACTCTATTCATTGAGCCGGCTGCGGTTGTGGAGCTCAACAATAAGATCAAGGAGCTGGTTCTTCAGGAAAATGCTGAGATTGAGAAGATTCTGTTAGAGCTGAGCCTGCAGGTTGGAGAGCACGCTGAGGCAATTAAATATAACTCAGATATCATGACTGACCTTGACTTTGTATTTGCCAAGGCTTCTTATGCTCTTGAGATAAATGCTATTTCACCTGTTTTTAATGATAATCACTCATTTGACATCAAGAAAGGAAGACATCCTCTTATTGATAAGAACAAGGTTGTTCCTATTGATGTTTATGCGGGCAAGGATTTTGACATGCTCATAATCACAGGACCTAACACAGGTGGTAAAACAGTTACCCTCAAGACAGTAGGTCTTTTGACACTTATGGGACAGGCAGGCCTTGCAATTCCTGCTGGGGATAAGTCAGAGCTTTCTGTATTTGACGAGGTTTATGCAGATATTGGAGATGAGCAGAGTATTGAGCAGTCTCTTTCAACTTTCTCATCTCACATGACAAATACTGTTAAGATATTGGAGAATGCTGATTCTAATTCGCTTTGTCTTTTTGATGAGCTTGGTGCGGGAACAGATCCCACAGAGGGTGCGGCACTTGCGATTTCTATCCTCAACAATTTGCATGAGAGACAGGTCAGAACGCTTGCAACAACGCATTACAGTGAGCTCAAGATTTATGCACTCAATACGCCCGGCATTCAGAATGCCAGCTGCGAGTTTGATGTAGAGTCACTTCGTCCTACTTACAGACTTCTCATCGGAATCCCGGGTAAGAGTAATGCATTTGCGATTTCTTCCAAACTGGGCTTGTCCGAAGAAATCATAAATGCGGCCAAAGAGCAGATTGGAACCGAGGATAAAAAGTTTGAGGACCTTCTTTCTGATCTTGAGAAGAGCCGTAAGACAATAGAGAATGAGAGACTTGAGATTGCCCAGTACAAACGGGAGGTTGAGGAACTCAAGGCTGAGCTTGCAAGTAAGACAGATAAGCTTGATAAGCAAAAAGAGGAAATTCTCAGGCAGGCCAATGAGGAGGCAAGGAATATTCTTCAGGAAGCCAAAGATCTTGCGGATGAGACTATCAGAACCTTTAGAAAAGCCGGTCCAAATGCTACAATGCAGGATCTTGAGAGAGCAAGAACTAACGTCGGCCAGAAGATTTCAGCCAAGAACAAGGCTATTTCAGCCAAGAAAGAAGCTGCAAATGCTTCACATCCTATACTCAAGGAATCTCAGTTAAAGCTTGGTGAGTCAGTAAAGATCGTATCTATGGGACTTAGGGGTACTATTTCATCCAAGCCTGACAAAGACGGAAATCTCTATGTTCAGTGCGGAATCATGCGTACTAAGGCTAATATAAGAGATCTTGTGCTTGTACAGGATGAAGATGGCAAGGCGGCCATGAAGAAGTTCTATGGCAGAAATACAAGCTCAGGCAAGATGGATCTGTCCAGAGCAGCCAGCATCAGAACTGAGATAAACCTGATTGGTAAGAACAGTGATGACGCTATTTCTGCTCTTGATAAATATCTCGATGATGCTTATATGTCGCATCTTAATAATGTTCGTGTTGTCCACGGAAAGGGCGCAGGCATACTCAGACAGGCTGTTCACAACTACCTTAAGTCAGTGCCTTATGTTAAATCATTTAAGCTTGGGGAATTCGGCGAGGGAGATGCCGGAGTTACAATAGTTACATTTATAAAGTGAGGGGAAAATGGCAACAAAACAGAAAATCTTAATTGTCGATGATGACAACAACATTGCAGAGCTGATCTCATTGTACCTGATCAAAGAGTGCTTTGAGACACGAATCTGTAACGATGGCGAATCTGCCATCAACACATTTGATACTTTTGAACCAAATCTGGTACTGCTCGATCTGATGTTGCCTGGTATCGATGGATATCAGGTCTGCAGAGAGATCAGGACCAAGTCACAGGTTCCTATTATCATGCTCTCCGCCAAGGGTGAGGTTTTTGATAAGGTGCTTGGACTGGAAATGGGAGCAGATGACTACATGGAGAAGCCCTTTGATTCCAAAGAGCTTGTAGCCAGAGTCAAGGCTGTTCTGCGCCGCTACAAACCGCAGGTACAGGAGATTCAGGAATCTGATGATAAGGTTGTAAGATATCCTGACCTTGAAATAAATATGACTAATTATTCTGTCAAATATATGGGAGAAAGAGTCGATATGCCGCCCAAGGAACTGGAACTTTTATACTTTTTGGCAGCATCACCTAACCATGTATTTACAAGAGAGCAGCTTCTTGATCAGATCTGGGGCTATGAATATATAGGCGATACCAGAACAGTTGATGTTCATATCAAGAGGCTTCGTGAGAAACTCTCAGACCATGAGAAATGGCGCCTTGCTACAATTTGGGGAATTGGATACAAATTTGAGGTACAACAGTAAATGAAGAGAACTCTTTATTTAAAATTTCTATTGGCGTATCTTTTGTTTGCTATCTTCGGATTCGTAGTAGTTGCTACCTTTGTGTACAGCATGACCTATGAGAGACTCAGAAGAGACAAGGCTGACAGTATGTACCAGGTTGCAACACAGATAGCCAATACTTACGCAGCGGATCTGTATAACAGTGAAACGTCGCTTGATGCAGTACATACACAGATGGTGGCACTTTCCAAATATATGGACAATGCGGCTATCTGGATCATCAACCCATCAGGCCGACTGGTTCTTGACTCATCGAGAGTAATTGAACCGGGAAAAGAAATAGTGATAGATGGTTTTGATCCTACGGTTACAGGAAGTTCTTACTATACGACAGGAAATTTCTGGAATAGCTATAGCGAAGATGTACTCAGTGTATTTGCGCCTATAACTGCTAATTTCAAGGTTCAGGCCTATGTTGTAATACACACGCCGATAGCAGCCATTCAGAGTGCGGCCAATGAGTTTTTGAATATTTCCTACCTGATGCTCATAGTTCTTTTCCTATTGTCACTTATCATTCTCATTTTCTTCACAGAGCTAGTGTACGTGCCACTTAGGAAGATCACGACAGCTACTGAGCAGTACGCGGCAGGAAATATGAGCTATGAATTCTCAGTTGAATCAGAAGATGAAATGGGATATCTTGCCGCTTCACTGTCTTATATGGCAGGTGAAATTGCCCGTCAGGAGGACGATCAGAAGAAGTTTATTGCAAATGTTTCCCATGATTTCAGATCGCCACTTACATCAATCAGAGGTTATCTGGTGGCAATGCAGGACGGAACTATTCCCGAAGAAATGCATGGCAAATACCTGGGAATAGTAATCAATGAAACTGACAGACTTACCAAGCTCACCAATGAGCTTCTGACGCTTAACAATCTCAACACCAGGGGAATGCTCCTGGACAGAACTGATTTTGACATCAATCAGGTGATCAGAAACGTCGCAGAGTCTTTTGGCGGAACCTGTATCGACAAGAAGATAGCTATAGAGCTTGTTCTGACAGATGAGAAGATGCTGGTTAATGCCGATATGAGTAAGATCCAGCAAGTGTTATACAATCTTGTGGACAATGCGATCAAATTCAGCCACAAGGATTCCAGTGTCAAGATAGAGACAACAGAGAAACACAGTAAAGTATTCGTTTCAGTCAAGGACAGTGGAATTGGAATCCCCAAGGAAGATCAGAAGCTTATTTTTGACAGGTTTTATAAATCAGATGCATCCAGAGGTAAGGACAAGAAGGGCACAGGTCTTGGCCTTGCCATTGTAAAAGAAATAATCAAAGCCCATGAAGAAAATATCAACGTGATCAGTACGGCAGGTGTTGGAACAGAGTTTATTTTTTCTCTTGCCAAAGCTAAGGCAATGGATGAAGAGGATGAGTGATCATGGGTGTTTGATACCAAATAATATACGAATTGCTTCATGATCATCATCATTTTCGCAATTCTCAATATAATAATCGGAGTTTTATAGATATGCATATAGTTTTACATCAGCCGGAGATTCCACAGAATACCGGCAATATTGGAAGAACCTGCGTTGCAACAGGAACAAGTCTTCACCTTATTGAGCCGCTTGGCT
The DNA here is from genome assembly GCF_000145035.1 of Butyrivibrio proteoclasticus B316. Lineage (NCBI taxonomy): Bacteria > Bacillati > Bacillota > Clostridia > Lachnospirales > Lachnospiraceae > Butyrivibrio > Butyrivibrio proteoclasticus. The sequence goes on along the minus strand of NC_014387.1, from coordinate 3,392,649 downwards.
TCAGACTTGGGGAAAAAGACCTTAAAAGAGCAGGAATGGATTATTGGCAGCATCTTGATGTTACAAGATATGTTGATTACCAGGACTTTCTGGAAAAGCACCCAGGAGCCAAAATCTGGATGGCTACTACAAAGGCCAAAAAGTGTTATACAGATGTTCAGTTTGGAATGGATGACTTTATAATGTTTGGAAAAGAGAGCGCAGGCATTCCGGAAGAAATCCTTGTAGATAATGAAGAGAACTGCATCAGAATTCCAATGGGAAGCGATATCAGATCCCTTAATTTATCCAATTCTGTGGCAATAGTGTTGTACGAAGCTCTCAGGCAGAACAACTTTGCAGGGCTTGAGCAGCAGGGAGAACTACACAGACTTCATTGGAAAAATGAAGAGTAAGAACAGTTAAGTTAGATTCAATCGGGTAATAAGTATGGGAAATAATAAAAAAAGAGAAGACGTGAAATACGACAAGGGAAATCTTCTGACAGTAGAAATAACAGATATAGGAAATGACGGAGAGGGCATAGGCAAGATAGATGGCTATACCCTCTTTATTAAAGATGCGGTAATAGGTGATGTTGTAAGCGCCAAGATAATGAAGGCCAAGAAGAACTATGCCTATGCACATCTTGAGGAAGTTATCACTCCTTCTGTGGACAGAGTGGAGGCTAAATGTCCTGTTGCCAGAGCCTGTGGTGGCTGCCAGACACAGAATATGTCCTATGAAAAAGAGCTTGAGTTTAAACAGCGTAAGGTAAGAAACAATATTGTCAGACTTGGTGGATTTGATGAGTCGTTTGTCGACAGCATCATGGAACCGATAATTGGAATGGATGAGCCCTGGAGATACAGAAACAAGGCACAGTTTCCAATTGGAAAAGATAAAAACGGCAGGATAATTGCAGGGTTCTATGCCGGCAGAACTCACAGCATCATTCCTGTTACAGACTGTCTTATAGGTACCGCAGAAAATAAAGATATTCTGAGTGTTATCATAAGCCACATGGAAAAAAATAACATTGAGCCTTATGATGAGACTTCCGGAAAGGGGCTGATGAGACATGTTCTGATCAGAAAAGGCTTTACTTCAGGACAGATCATGGTCTGCCTTGTTCTGAACTACAAGGGAATTAGTAAGAATAAGAAATTTGCAGGCATTAATGCAGATGGAGAGAACACTGCTATAGAATATATATCCGGTCAGAAAGAGCTTGTTACAAGGCTCTCTCAAATCAAAGGCATGACAAGTATATCTGTCAGCATCAACACTGATAAGACCAACGTCATAATGGGAACAGAGATACACACAATCTGGGGAAATGATACTATTTCTGATACTTTGTGTGGCCTTGAATTTGATATTTCACCCCTCTCTTTTTATCAGGTAAATCCTGTTCAGTGTGAGAAACTGTACGGACAGGCAATAGAATATGCAGGTCTTACAGGAGAAGAGACGGTTTGGGATCTGTACTGTGGAATTGGAACTATCACATTATCAATGGCCAAGAAGGCAGGACATGTCTATGGAGTTGAGATTATTCCCGATGCCATTGAAGATGCCAAGAAGAACGCGCTGAGAAATGGTCTGACTAATGCGGACTTTTTCTGTGGAAAAGCTGAGGAAGTTCTTCCGGATTTCTATGCTAATGGACGTTTGGAAGAAAAAGATAAGCATGCATTACAATCTGAATACAATATTTCTGAGTCTGCTCTTCACCCTGATGTGATCGTAGTAGATCCTCCACGTAAGGGCTGCGATCAGGCCTGCCTTGATACTATGCTCAAAATGTCTCCTGACCGTATCGTATATGTCAGTTGTGACTCAGCGACTCTTGCAAGAGACCTCAGAATTCTTGCAGACGGCGGATATGAACTAAAGGCAATCCGTCCATGTGACATGTTTGGTCATACTGTTCATGTGGAGACGGTTGTTCTTTTAACTAAATAAAACAAGCAATATCTGCGGTGCAATGCAGATGGTTGCTATGGTAAGATAGAGACATGTGTTTTCTTGGGAAGAGGGCACATGTCTTTTTGTTGGAGGAATTTTGGTGGGAACGCAATTATTGAATTAAAACCCATGACCCGGGAATTGTGCCATGCACTTTTCAGAGCTTGGAATGACTGCTGTTAATTCAGACACGATAATAAAGAATAAGCGTAGTCAGCATATTCTTGATATTATGTACAATATTCATTATCCACTTGATTCCGAACATATTGGAAAGACAGCTCATGATTACGCAGGTGTTCTTCAGAAGAAAATTGATGTTGGGGAATACTAATAAAAACTATTATTTCTTTCTCCGACGTTTTTTGTCATTTGGTTCTACGATTGGAGACTTGTTTACAAGATTATCAAAATCTTCATTAACACCGATTTTAGCGACTCTATCAAGATTGGAGTCGTTATTTTTCATGCTCAATTATTCACTGACGCTTTCAAAAGAGATGAAGGAAGAATTAGAGGCGCTGCAGGAAGTTTTTGTGCCTGACGACCCAATGGAAACTGAGATACGAGATTTCCTTGATTCATCTAAAGAAAACTATGTATATGTGAGCATGCTTTTCTACAAAGCACTTGAGCACAATAGGAATTTTGATAATACTAAGCAGGGAGAAGCAAAGATTATCGCAGATATCATGGATAACATTCCAGGCTGGGATAGAGTTACTTCCCACAACTTCGTTGAGTATGGAAAACAGAGAGACTGGAAGAGAGAAGGAACGCCACTAACAGATGAAAATGCAATGAAGAGCATTGAATATGTGTTGGTGGGATGATATCATAGACGTACTGACGAAAGATAAACATATTCGTAAATGCGGAGATAAGATATGATTATTAGTGAAAGAATATTTAAGATACTTGAGCAAAGAGGAATATCGCAGAGTGCTTTTGGAAAGATGGTGGGGCTTTCAGGTAGTACTATCAGCGATTGGAAGACCAAGAAGACCAATCCTTCAGCAGATAAAATAATGACTATATGCGATGCACTTGATATAACACCGGAGCAGCTTCTTACAGGCAAAGGGATTGATGGTGATTTTGATGAGTATTCTAGTAGGGAATTAGACTTTAGTTTCCATGATAAGGAAATCATTCTGGAATATCATAAGTTGTCTATTGATCAGCAGAAGAGATTTGAGAGGTATCTTAAGACATTAAAAAAGCTTGATGATTTGGAAAAAATGTAAACTTGAAATGCCAATTTGGCATTTCAAGTTTAGGGAGGAAAAATGGAAGAAAAAAATGAGTTGGTGGAGTTTTCTACTGAAATAGATAATGATGATTATGAAGATATCAAGGATGTTATTCATTTATTGAGGGGCGCTCAGATAGTGCTTGATTCTGACCTTGCGAGGTTATATGGAGTCGAGACTGGAAGCCTGAACAGAGCTATGAAAAGAAATAAGAAAAGATTTCCAGAAGAGTTCTGTTTTCAAATAACCAAACAGGAATATGATCACTTGAAATGCCAATTTGGCATTTCAAGTGAGTATGAACATGGTGGTAGACGTACACTTCCTTTTGTGTATACAGAGCAAGGCATTGCTATGTTATCATCTGTGCTTAGAGGAGAAACTGCGGTTACAGTTAGTATACGTATCATGAAGACATTTGTAGTCATGAGAAAGTACCTTGCTAGAAATGCGTTACTGATGGATAAAGTTAATACCATCGAACATAGGCAGATAGAATCACAAATCCAAAACGAGCAATTCAGACTGGAAACAGAGAAAAAATTTGATAAGGTTTTTGATTATATTGAGTCGGATAAGGAAGATATGCAGAAAGTTTTCTTTGACGGTCAGATATTCGATGCATTTTTGCTTTTGGCGGATATTGTAGAAGAAGCTCAAAGCAGCATTACCCTTATTGATGGATATGTGGATTTACAAACATTGAATATACTGGCTAAAAAGAAGTCTGGCGTAGATGTTGCTATTTACACATTGCCAGGAACTAAACTGACTAAGCAGGATATTACAAATTTTAATGCACAGTATCCGGCTCTTAATGCGTTTAAAACAACGGCATTTCACGATCGCTTTATGATTATTGATGGTAATAAAGGTTATCATATTGGAGCATCTATCAAGGATGCTGGTAAGAAGTGCTTTGGAATCAATAGACTGGCTGATGTTGGGCTAATCAATTCCATTATACAAAAAGCTCAAAGTACCGGAAAACAGGTGTAGGAGGATTGAGGATGGGACTTAGTGGAACAGAATTATATGAGCTTTATCAGAGACAGTATGCAGGGGCTGTTGAAGAGAAACGACTGTTTTACACAAAAGCAAATGAAACGGAATTCATAATAACGAAGCATTATATTCACAAATATCTAAAGCCTAGAGCAAAGGTCATAGACGTAGGTGCTGGATGTGGCGTATATACTAAGGCTTTGGCAGATGAAGGATTCCATGTTGATGCTATAGACCTGCATCCCGACAATGTTTCAAGAATGAAAGATTTATTCCAGGATAGAAAAAATGTAAATATTTGTCAGGGCAATGCATTGGATTTGCGAGATTCTTCAGATGGTACTTATGATCTTGTTTTGGAGCTTGGGCCAATTTACCATCTTAAAAATGTTCATGAGAGAGTTGTTGCGATAAAAGAAGCTGTGCGTGTGGCAAAGAAAGGTGCTCCGATATTTGTCTCTTTTGTTCTTCAGGATGCTCCGCTTATAGAATATATTTTTCAGAGTGAAAACCCTGCGGAAGAAATAAATGAAATAGGATATGAGAGAGATACAGCGCTGGTTACTGATAATACAGGCTCATCTATACAGCTGCATACCATATCTGCAATTGATGAACTTACTGATAAAGTACTAGAGACTTTGCCTGTATCAAAGGGACCAAGATTTGCACAGGATGGACTTTCACAGGTTATAAGAGAGTCTGTAAACAAAATGTCTGAAGCCTCATATAATGAATGGATTCAGTATTTGAAAGCAACAGCTGAAAGACCTGATCTTATGGGCTATTCAAATCATGTTGTTCAGATATTCATAAAGAATTGATAATGTTGGAGGAACATCATGAGCGTCAAATTACAGAAACCTTGCTGATTATTCTATGATGTGAGGTATTTTTTACAAAAAGTATTGACCCTCACGTTACGTTATGGTTTAAGGTATAGTTACACGTGAAGGAGATGAAAGCCATGATGACAGTAAATGAAGTAAGTAAAATGACGGGAGTGAGTATACGCACACTGCATTATTACGATGAGATCGGACTCTTAAAGCCGGCGAAGTACACCGATTCTGACTACAGGCTGTATGACGATGCAGCTCTGGAAAAGTTGCAGCAGATTTTACTGTTCAGGGAGCTGGAATTTCCGCTAAAAGACATAAAGGAAATAGTTAACAGATCTGACTTTGATAAGACAAAAGCACTGGAACAGCAGATAGAACTTCTGGAACTTAAGAAGGAGCACATTGAGAATCTGCTGAACATGTGCAAATACCTTAAAGTGAGAGGAGTGAGAAAATTGAATTTTTCAGCATTTGATACAAGTAAGCTTGATGAATACGCTAAAAAGGCTAAAGAACAGTGGGGAGATACTCCTGCTTATAAAGAATATGCCGAGAAGAGCAAGAACTGGACAAAGGAATATGAGAGCGGCCTGATGGCTGACTTTACTAAGCTTTTTGAAGAGTTGGGAACTATGAAGGGAATGGATCCGGCATCCGAAGAGGTCCAGGCTCAGGTAAAGAAAGTACAGGATTTCATTACAGAGCATATGTACACATGCACTGATGATATTCTTTATGGCCTTGGAACAGGCTATGTAGGCGGCGGAGAGCTGACCCAGAACATTGAAAAGATGGGCGGTAAAGGAACTGCAGAGTTTATCTTTCAGGCTATTAAGATTCATTGCGGAAGATGATCACAACAATATACGATTTTGAAGTCATCTGGCGAATTAAACTGTCAGAATAATTAAATCAGTATTTACGCGTGCTTATAGCATTGTATATAATATCTTTGTTGTGTCAATCTGGATAAACAGATGTCGCATAGGAGGTAATCATGAGAATGCGAGATAACTACTCGGTGCAGTTTTAATGCTGACAGCAGGTTGTACCGAGATTAATAAGAGTTATTTGCTGTCACATACTGCACCGAACAAATAATGAAGAACAGTTTTTTATTTGAAAAGGAGCAGATATGAATACAGATAGAATAAGTGAATTAAGAATAGAGTGGGAAGCAGAGGAGAAGATAGCTCATATTCACGGCTGGGATTTTTCTCATATCCATGACAGGTACGAAGAGGAGGAAGATCTTCCTTGGAATTACAAGCAGATAATTGATGAGAACCGCGTGGATAGTATGGAGTTATTGGACTTTGATACAGGCGGTGGAGAATTCCTGAGATCTCTTGGACATCCTTATGGCAAAACTGCAGCTACAGAAGGTTATGCACCAAATGTTGAGTTGTGCATGAAAGAACTGTTGCCACTTGGAATAGACTTCAAGGCTTGTGATGATGCGTCAAACGTTCCTTTTGCAGATGGCTCTTTTGATATGATTATTAATAGACATGGTGACTTTGATCCTGAGGAAACTGCAAGGCTTCTTCGACCTGATGGACTGTTCATTACTGAGCAGGTTGGCGGGGAGAATGACAGAGATCTTGTAGAGATGGTTCTGCCTGATGTGCCAAAGCCATTTCCAGAGCTTGAGCTTTCTATTCAGAAGAAAAAGTTTGAGGATGCAGGATTAAAGATTATCAGAGCAGAGGAGGCCTTTAGACCTATTCGCTTTTATGATGTTGGTGCATTTGTATGGTTTGCTCATATCATTGAGTGGGAGTTCCCGGGATTCTCTGTAGATAAGTGTTTTGACAGACTTCTCAAAATACAGGAAGTAATTGACAAGAATGGTTATGTAGAAGGTACTATTCACAGATACCTTATAGTGGCAAAGAAAAAAGGCTAATAATGAAAAAGCGGTAAGTATAAAACTTGCCGCTTTTTTGAGCCTTAATTCCAAAACAGTTCGTCTAGAGTCTTATCCAAAGCTTTGCAGATAGCAATACAAAGATTTATTGTCGGGTTATAGTCCCCCTTTTCAATAGCACTGATAGTTTGTCTTGATACGTCGCAGAGTTTGGCCAAATCTTCCTGAGACAAGTCCTTGGCAGCTCTGGCAGATTTTAATTTCAAATTTTTCATGGCTTAATCCTCGCATATCTTGTTTTCTCTATACTGCTTAATTCCAATAACAACAGCCAATGTAATAAATGTAATAGTCATCATTGCACTTGCGGATACCTTGGAAAGTACCAGGTTCCAAAAGTTCTCTTCGTGCTCGCCGCCTTTTAATATGCGTGAAATGACGCTAATAAGTTCGATTAACTGAGCAAGCCCTACGCCGATGCATACACCAAAGTAGGCTTTCCAACTCTGCCCAAGGTAGAAGAAGGCATCGTGCCATATAGAATAAACTGCAAAAACAAGAAAGCCAGTCATGACAACGATTATGAGCAGTCCGCTAAGAACAAATGGCGGAAGAGTATTGCCTGAACAGGTATCATATATAATAATTCCACAAAGAAGAACGATTATGGTAAAGAATGCTCTCTTGTAAGCTTCTGCTCTGTTTTTCAGCTGCAGTTCATCATAGTGTTCGGTCTTGTGTCTGCGCTTGATCAAAAAAGCAAGCACAATTACTATCAAAGCATAGAATAATAACAATATTATAGATTCATTCATTACATCATACCTCCAACGTTTTTAATCTGTTCTTGTAATTTTATAGTAATCTTTCAGATGAATAATGTCAACTATATTTTACATATTTCCAATGAAAAAAGTAAAATATATTTTACAATAAAAGCCTTGAAGACGTGTGTAGTGCTATGTTAGAATTTTTCAGAAAATATTAAGAAGCGGTGACCCGGTATAGGCCAGGCACCGACGGAGGATGAAAATGAAAGAGTTTTTGAAGAAGAAGGATATCGAAATCTCTCTTAAGAGATACGGTATCGACGCGCTCGGAGCAATGGCGCAGGGATTATTTTGCTCATTACTTATCGGAACAATCATCAACACGGTAGGCACTCAGTTTAAGATTCCATTTCTGATGCAGACTGTAGCAACGATTGCAGGCGTTGAGTACACAGTAGGTGGACTTGCAACAGCTATGAGCGGACCAGCGATGGCAGTAGCTATTGGTTATGCTCTCAAGTGTCCGCCACTTGTTCTTTTTTCTATGATTACAGTAGGCTTTGCTGCTAATGCACTTGGCGGAGCAGGCGGGCCACTGGCAGTTCTTTTTGTCGCAATAATTGCTGCTGAATTTGGTAAAGCAGTTTCTAAAGAAACAAAGGTTGACATCCTGGTTACTCCTCTTGTTACAATAGCAGTAGGTGTTTTCTTTTCATGGCTCATTGCACCTCCACTTGGAAGAGCAGCTATGTGGGTAGGAAATCTTATTATGTGGGCTACTGAGCTACAGCCATTCCTGATGGGAATTTTGGTCTCAGTTGTAGTTGGTATCGCGCTTACACTTCCTATCTCTTCTGCGGCTATCTGTGCTGCGCTTCAGCTCACAGGACTTGCGGGAGGAGCTGCAGTTGCCGGATGTTGTGCCCAGATGGTTGGCTTTGCTGTTATTTCTTTTAAAGAGAATAAGTGGGGCGGCCTTGTATCACAGGGAATTGGCACATCAATGTTGCAAATGGGGAATATTATCAAAAATCCAAGAGTTTGGATTGCGCCAATCGTTGCGTCCGCAATCACCGGACCATTGGCGACATGCGTGTTTGGACTTCGTATGAACGGCGCTCCTGTATCATCTGGTATGGGAACCTGCGGACTTGTTGGACAGATTGGTGTTTATACAGGATGGGTTAACGATATAGCTGCTGGCAGCAAGGCTGCAATCACAGCTTTTGACTGGATCGGACTTGTGATGATATCATTTGTTCTCCCTGCTGTATTCTCACTTATCATTCACGCAGGTGTCAGAAAGCTTGGATGGGTCAAAGATGGGGATCTTAAACTATGACAGTTGGTGTCACGTCGGTACTATATGCACTGGTTATATGTATACTGTTTTATATTCTAAGGGGGAATAGCAGAAAGTATTTGCTGGCTGTAGCGAGCATTTTATATATCTATTCTCTTAATAGACTTGCAGGAGCGGTAGTCCTTTTTGTGAGCGTTTTTACGTGGGCAGCAGGACTACTCGTGTCCATTTGGCAAAAGAAAAGTGAAAGAGCTGCAACAGGCATTATGTCTGTTGCAGTTTCTATCTTTGTTCTCAGTCTACTTATTCTAAAATATTTTCCTGCGTACTTTTCGCAAGGGGCAGCAGAGGATAGTTTTCTTAGTAAAATTCTAATGCCTATTGGCTATTCGTTTTATGTTTTTCAGGCGATCAGTTATATAGTCGATGTCAAAAGAAAAAGCGTAAAACCTACAACTAACATCGCTGATGTAGTACTGTATCTTGCATGGTTTCCCAAATTTGTAAGCGGTCCTATCGAAAGATGGAACGGTTTTAATGATCAGATCAAAAATGCCTGTTGTGCAAAACTCATAGACAAGGATAGGTGGAAAAGAGTGTTTTACTACACTCTCTATGGTGCCTTCATGAAGGTTGTAATTGCAGACAGACTGGGAATCTATGTGGATAAGATTTTTGATGGTGCAGAACTCTTGGGGAGTAACTGGTTATTATTAGGAGCGCTCTTTTACACGGTTCAGATATACTGCGATTTTGCGGGCTACTCATATTTTGCAATCGGAGTATCTAAGGCATTTGGTATTGATCTTGTAATGAATTTTGATATGCCATATTGCAGTCAGAATATCACAGAGTTCTGGAGACGCTGGCATATGTCACTTTCTTCATGGCTCAGAGATTATGTATATATTCCGCTTGGAGGAAACAGAAAGGGACCAGCCAGAAAGATCATCAATACGATGATTGTCTTTTTGATCTGCGGAATGTGGCATGGCGCCGGCAAGAATTTTATAGTATGGGGATTACTTCACGGAGTCTTTTCTGCGGTAGATAGTATTTGCAGAGACAAGGGATTTAGTATAATAAGAAAAGGTGTGGTTGGTACAATAATCACTTTTTTGGAAGCTTCTTTTGCGTGGATATTCTTTAGAGCTTCGTCACTAAGTGCCGGGCTTAGGTATGTAAAGGCGATGTTTACGCACTTTGCAGGATATATCTCTTTTGCCGAAAATATGGAGAATATGAATCTTGTCGTGATAGAAATGGTTGTGATCATAGTTTCAATACTGTGTATTGCAGTGCTTGACAGGATTGCCTACAATGGAAAGTCTAATATTCCGGAGATGACAGCTTCACTGACACAGGGGAGACGATATATAGTGTGTTACTTGCTGTTAATGATACTCGTAATATTTGGCATTTATGGACCTGATATTAGTACAAGACTCATATATATGGAGTTTTAATGCATATGAAAAGAGTAATAGGGGGAATTAAGTTCATAGCGTTGGTGCTGGCACTTATAGTATCGCTTAACGGCGCGTGCAGGCTTTTATGCTTTAAGACAGCACATGGAATTAAGCAGGCCAGGTGTCTATATGCACAGCCTGAGAATACTATAGACGTGGCTTTTCTTGGCTCTAGCCATATGCATGTAAATATCAACACAGCTCTTTTATGGGAAAAATATGGGATTGCCGCCTATGACTATAGCGCAGCAGAGCAGCCTCTGTGGATGACCTACTATTATCTTAAGGAAATATGCAAGTACCAGAATCCCAAGGTGATAGTGCTTGATTTTTTTGCACCTGCGAATTTTCTGGACGATTATCAGTATAAGTATATTGCGGATAATTTCTACGGACTTAGGCCATCGCTTAATAAACTGGATATGCTGAAGGCGAGTGTAGAACCCACAAGGGTGCTTGATTTTTTTCCTGCGCTTGTTAGTTATCACGCCAGATATCAGGAACTTGAACAGGAGGATTTCGATTTTCTTTTTGAAACGACTGAGGAAAAAAGTGCCTTCAAGGGCTATACGCCTTATTTTAAAGAGTCTCAGTGGGATAAGCCTGAGTTTGATGCTGAGGATCCACTACCCCTTACTGACAAGTCACAGAAATATCTTGATAAGATAATAGATTTTTGTAATGAAAACGGGATTGAGATGTTTTTCATCGTGACTCCATATATCAAGGAACATGAGCCGGATCGAAGGTATGAATATGTGGAGAGATTATGCGCTGAGAGAGGAATTTTCTTTGAGGATGATACGGAATGGTATGATACCATAGGAATTAATTTTGATGAAGATTTCTTTGATTTCTCGCATCTGAATTATGTGGGAAGCTGTAAGTATACAGAACATATCGGTAACGGGCTTAAGTATAGGTTTGATCTGCCGGATCACAGAGGGGATGAGAGATATGAGTCCTGGGACAGAAATGTTCTTGAGATACAGAAAAAAGTAGATGAGGCCGGATGGTAATCGGGGGAATAATACTGGCGAATTGATGATGCATGGAATCATGAGGTTTGCTGAGAAGTATAGTTGAGGTTATGAAAATAAATGAATAAAGAACATGTACTTGCTTTTATCATAGGAGCCACTATAGTTTTATTGGCGCTTCTGATAGTACATATAGTAAAGATAATAAGATCAAGGCCGCTTCCAATGGATGAGATGGAAGGGCACGATTTTGAATATTACTGCGCTGATATATTGAAAGCTCATGGCTTTCTCGATGTGGAAGTTACAAAGGGAAGCGGAGATTTTGGTGCGGACATCCTTGCGGAGAAAGATGGTGTAACTTATGCAGTGCAGTGCAAATGCTATGATAAACCAATTGGAGTTAAGGCAGTTCAGGAAATATATGCAGGCAGGGATTTCTACGACAGAATGGTCGGAGTAGTGATGACCAATCAGTATTTTACTCAGCCGGCGGTGGAGCTTGCCCAAAAGCTGAATATCATGTTGTGGGATAGAGGATATGTGGATGCCATGGCCGATGAGGATGGCAGAAGACGCAGATAGGGTAAGAGCTGAATCAGGAAATTATAGAGGAATAAAACAGAAAACATGAGAATTACGATACAGGACGATTTTGATCTTCAGAAAATAGCTGATAGTGGCCAGTGCTTCAGATTCAATAAATGCGGTGAAGGCTACAGCGTGGTCGCTGGAGATAAATATTTATTTATAAAAGAAGTGTATGATTCCGATGTTGAACCGGATATTGTTGTTGGAGAATCAGATAATAAGGATGAGAAAAATAGGCCGGGTGGTCGGTATGAGCTAAGCTGTAATAAAAAAGAGTTCGAGGCATTCTGGAAAAACTACTTTGATCTGAATAGCAGTTATAGCGATATAAGGAGCCTGATCGACAAATCAGAAGACGAATACCTGTATAACGCTTCTGAATATGGACAGGGAATTAGAATTCTCAGACAGGACCCATGGGAAATGCTTATTTCATTTATTATTTCCCAGAGAAAAAATATTCCGGCAATCAAAGCCTCAATTGAGAAAATATGTGCCCTGGCAGGGCGTAAGATAGCGGTGGATCCAGAGGGAAATGATGTATATTCTTTTCCTACTCCAGAAGAACTCTCAAAACTGACTGTTGAACAACTATCAGCATGTAGCCTTGGCTACAGAGATAAATATGTTCATCAGGCTGCACTTGATGTGGTGAGTGGTGCGGCAGACCTTGATAGCTGGAAAGAAATTGATGATGATGCTCTTATGCAGAAGCTTCTTGCACTTTACGGCGTTGGAGTCAAGGTTGCAAACTGTGAGATTCTCTTTGGATATCACAGACTTGATGCTTTTCCTAAAGACGTCTGGATCAACAAAGTTCTTGATGCCAAGTATCCGAATGGCTTTCTGTTTGATAAATACAAACCTTATAACGGAGTAATGCAACAGTATCTGTTCTTTTACTCACGATCAAACGGCGTGGAAACCAAGTAATAAATAGTAGTTTTGTCTATAATAAAAGGCAGCACCTGTAAATTTAGGTGCTGCCTTTTAACAATGCGCTCAATAGCGCGCTTTTCATGCAAATCATTAACTGTTCTGGAGCACTGTGATCAGTCCTTCATAGTCCGCATCTCCCTGAAGTGGCTTGTAGTCGTAGTTCCAGAGCTCGTTTACCTTGGTTTCAAGTTCTTCCTGTGTCATTTCTACGCCAGTGTGGTTTTCGTAGTAGGATTCAGAATATTCCATATCACTGTTTGCTGCGAGCTCGTCTTCAGAAGGAATGCCGTCTTTATCTTCATCCTTGAAATAGTTTGTTTTCACGGAATAATATGTCTGAAGCTCCTGGCCTTCACTTGGCATCATGAAGGAGTCATAGTGTATAGCACCGGCGTAGTCTGAATTGTCATTGAAATAGACATTTTTGCCGGGAGCATATTCATAACCGTGATTGCCCATTGCTCCCCAGCCCCATTTTTGCATGAGACAGTGTATATGTCCGTTTTCAAAGGTAAAGAGGGAAGTAGTGCTTGCACCATTTATAACAAGTTCCGGAATAGCATCACCATTGCCGTCGATAAGGCCATAATCATAGCCGTATACACTGGAAGACATGTTGTAAAGCTTGGCTACCTGGGCATAAGCTTCATTGTAAGTATTGTAGATGCCTTCAGTATTGTCTCCAAGGAGCGCTTTCTTGACCTTGTTTAGAGTCAGGTCGCCATCAATCATTTTTTCTACAGTTTCATCTGCTGAGCACTGCTCGTAGTTGTAGTTTGTGTCAACCGATTCATATAGGATGACGTTTTTACCATTGTCAGAATCTCCGATACAAACGATATCTTTTATGCCATCAGCATTAAAATCAAAGAATCCAACAGCTGTCAGCGTTTTAACATAAATGGAACTATCGTCTCTTACCCCTGAAAGAGTTCCTGTGGAAACCACATTTCCGCCCTTGGTGAGAATGAAACGGGCAGCGCCTGAATAACCCTTGTAGGTATAAAAAGTCAGGCTTTCGCCATTGTCTGCAAGATCGATATCAAAAGACTGATCCGGATCACATCCATCTTTCCACTGAATCTCATTTGATCTGATCAGCAGGCCGTCATCTGTTTTAGTGGCCTTGACAATCCTGTCTGCTGATTTTCCTACGTGGGAATTATCATCCATTTGGAAACGAAGTGTTAAGTCGCTTCCATCTTTTTCTATAGAAAAACAGGTATAGGTCTTGTCATCGTAATCCCAGTGGAAATTGTAGAATGAATCATATTTGTACATGTATGACCAGGGGAGTGTGTGCTCGTCAGTGTTCAAAGCCTCACCTGTGTGCTTTAGAGCAAATTTTTCCAGGTCACTTCTTCTGATGACAATAAATTTGTCTTTATCAAAGAAAGAATAGTTGGAAAGTACCCTATAGTCTTCTATTTCTTCAGAGGTCAGATTCTTATCTGATATTCCTCCTCCGGCAGTCATGACAACATCCCAGTCGATTTCTGATGGTTTGCTAAAAGACTTGGTGAGGAAGCCGTTGTATTCAGGCGTGTTGAAAAGAGCTGTATACTCAGCAAGTTCTTTTTTGGTCTCTGCATTTGGATCTGCAACAGTGGATTCTACGGAAGAAGTTGTTTCTTTTTCCGGGGAATTGTCAGAGGGGGAACTATCAGAACTTGCGCTGATTTCAGATACTGATGAAGCTTCTGCGGCAGATGCGCCGCTATCATCTGTTGAGACATTTCCGCAACCGGACAATAAAAGAGCAAGTGTAAGTGGTGGAATAATTCGTTTGAAGTTCATGTTAATGCTCGCTTTCTTGTATTTACGTTGTAGAATTTCGAGAATGATGCTGATCATGGAGCAATTCATGTATCACATGAAATTTCATACTCGTCTATAATATCGTACATCTGGGGAATTGAAAATGTTGAATAATTGCTATGTTTTCTTCTGAATTTGCTTTCTAATGAAGAACTGATCAAAACAAGCTGATGGAAATTCTTTGATATATTTGTACATATACAACTTGTCAAAATTGTATATATTAGTCATTGACGCAATTCTGCCACCGAACGTAAAATGATAGACGTGGAGCGGATTTGAAAGCTCTTGATTATAAATACAAGTTATAGAAAAGCGTACAACTTGTGAATGGGGTTAGTTTTGGCTAAATATCAGAAGGTTATAGATTGGATCAGTGAGAATATTGATAGTGGCAGTTTAAAGTCCGGGGAAAAGATTCCCTCTGAAAATGAGCTGTGTGACATGTTTGGACTTAGCAGGCAGACGATAAGGCATGCTATACAGAAGCTTTCTGAGGAAGGCTTACTTGAGAGCAGAAGAGGGAGCGGAACGTATGTTGCGGATCAGTGCGCGGATGACAGCAATAAGTCTGTGGTCGCAGTTGTTACAACTTATGTAGATGACTACATTTTTCCCAGTACTATCAGAGGAATTGAGAGCACCCTTAGCTCTAAGGGATATTCTATGCAGCTTTCTTTTACCAACAATACAACCGGTAAAGAGAGGCAGATTTTGGAGGATCTTCTTGAGAGAAGTGATGTGGCAGGTGTGATCATGGAGCCTGTTAAGAGTGCACTTCCAAATCCTAATATCGGCCTTTATCGCAAACTGATAGACAAGGGGATGAAATTTCTTTTTATAAACAGCTATTACCCGGAACTCGATATGCCTCATGTTTCGATCAACGATGAGGAATGTGCCTACAGAGCAGTCAAGGCTTTGGCTGCGGCAGGACACAAGAGCATCGGATGCGTGCTCAAGCTGGATGATGGACAGGGAAGGGAGAGATACCGAGGATATCTGCGCGCAATGACAGAGTGCGGGCTTTCTTTTACCTATGACCATGTGAACTGGATTGACACAATAGATATCAAGGATGGGAAAAGAGCTTTATCAAGAGTAAAGGAGAGACTAAGGGACTGTACAGCAGTGTTCTGCTATAACGATCTTGTGGCGGGGCTGCTCATGCAGGTTTTGACTGATGACGGTCTGAAGCTTCCAAGAGATATGTCAGTTATAGGAATGGATGATTCTGATATGGCCAAGATAGGAGTTGGAGGAATGACAATTTCCTCTATTCCGCATCCCAAGGCAAGGCTTGGAGAAAAGGCTGCACAGAATATGATAAGACTTATTCACAGCACCGGGAAATTTGGGAATGCGACTTATGAATTCACAGAAGACGTTATTTTGCGCCAGTCTGTGAGGGATATCAGGTAAAAGAGGCAACAATCAGAGATCAGGGGCAAAGATACAAAAGATCTCTGCAGAATTAATTCAACAACATAGAAAACAGGAGAGAGAATGATTATGGGTGATGTAAAAAGTTTAATTGCTGAGGGAAAGACACTTCTTGGTATCGAGTTTGGTTCTACCAGAATCAAAGCGGTACTCACAGACTATGAGTATAATCCGATAGCATCAGGATCACATGGCTGGGAGAACAGACTGGATAATGGAATCTGGACATATACACTTGAGGATATCTGGACAGGACTTCAGGACTGCTACAGTAAACTGGCAGCAGATGTAGAGAAACAGTACGGAGAGAAGCTTGTCAAGATTGGTGCAATGGGATTTTCGGCTATGATGCACGGCTACATGGCTTTTGATAAGGATGGAGAGCTTCTTGTTCCATTCAGAACATGGAGAAATACAATTACCGAGAAGGCATCTGATGAGCTCACAGATCTTTTTGGATACCACATCCCACAGAGATGGAGTATTGCGCATCTCTATCAGGCTATTCTCAATGGCGAGGAGCATATTTCAAAGGTTGATTTCTTCACAACACTTGCAGGCTACATTCACTGGCAGCTGACAGGTGAGAAGGTTCTTGGTGTGGGCGATGCATCCGGAATGTTCCCTATTGATTCCAAGACTTGTGATTACAACCAGAAGATGCTTGATCAGTTTGATGAGCTTATTGCAGGCAAGAATCTTGGCTGGAAGATAAGAGATGTCCTTCCCAAGTCACTTCCTGCAGGCGCTTCAGCCGGTACACTTACTGCAGAAGGAGCTAAAAAGCTTGATCCTACAGGAAATCTTCAGGCAGGCGTACCTGTATGTCCTCCAGAGGGAGATGCAGGAACTGGTATGGTAGCAACAAACTCTGTTGGCGTTAGAACAGGTAATATCTCTGCCGGAACTTCAGTATTTTCAATGGTGGTTTTGGAGCATAGTCTTTCCAAGGCTTATCCTGAGCTTGATCTTGTAACAACTCCAAGTGGAGAGGAAGTTGCAATGGTTCACTGCAACAACTGTACTTCTGACCTTAATGCATGGGTCGGACTCTTTAGGGAGTTTGCAGGTGCAATCGGCAAGGATATTGATGATGATACACTCTACGGAACACTTTACCGCAAGGCTATGGAAGGCGACGCAGACTGCGGCGGACTCCTTGCTTATAACTATTTCTCAGGCGAGAGCATCACAGGCTTTAACGAAGGAAGACCTCTTTTTGTCAGAAGACCTGATGATAAATTCAACCTTGCAAACTTCATGAGAACTCACCTTTACACAGCTCTTGGAGCACTCAAGGCAGGTAACGATATCCTTATGAAAGAAGAGAATGTCAAGGCAGACTTCTTCTTTGGCCAGGGCGGATTCTTCAAGATCAGAGGCGTTGGTGACAGAGTAATGGCAGCAGCCCTCAACACACCAATCAAGCTCATGGAGACAGCAGGAGAAGGTGGCCCTTGGGGACAGGCTATTCTCGCAGGCTATATGCTCCAGAAGGCAGAGGGTGAGACTCTTGAAAGCTTCCTCAATAACAAGGTATTTGTTTCCGGCAAGGTTGAGACCTTTGAGCCTGTAAAAGAGGATGCAGAAGGCTTCGATGATTTCATGAAGGACTACAATGCTGGTCTTACAATTGAGAGAGCAGCAGTTGATTCATTAAAATAAGATATGAAAGAAGGCAATAAAATGTTAGAAGAACTCAAGAAAAAAGTATATGAAGCGAATATTCTTTTACCAAAGTATGGTCTTGTAACCTTTACCTGGGGAAATGTAAGCGCCATCGACAGAGAGAGCGGACTTTTCGTAATCAAGCCAAGTGGTGTTGATTACGAGACAATGACTCCTGATGATATGGTAGTTATGGATCTTAATGGCAATAAGGTTGAGGGTAAACTTAATCCTTCATCTGATACACCAACTCATGTTGAGATTTATAAGGCATTTAAAGAGGTTGGCGGTGTTGTTCATACACATTCATCCTATGCCACAAGCTGGGCACAGGCCGGAAGAAGCATTCCATGCTACGGAACAACACATGCTGATTACTTCTATGGTGAGATTCCATGTGTAAGATGTCTTACCAAGGAAGAAATTGAAGATGCTTATGAAGAGAACACAGGCCATCTCATAGTTAATGAGTTTGAACGTATGGGAAAAGATCCGGTGGCTGTTCCTGCTGTTCTGTGCAAGAATCACGGTGTATTCAGCTGGGGAAAAGATGCTCATGAAGCAGTTCACAACGCAGTTGTAACTGAAGAAGTAGCTAAGATGGCATACAGATGTGAAGTTATAAATCCAAGAGTTATGCCTGCACCACAGGAACTCCAGGATAAGCATTACTATAGAAAACATGGCGCTAATGCATATTATGGTCAGGGCAAATAAGCGGGAGCAGAAATAACTAAAGCGGTAGCATTATATAGTAAAATCTCGGCAAAAATTAACATAGATAATTGATTTTCATTATGATACATTGTATTTGCGTTAAGAATTTGAAACAGAAATGCATATATACAGTGCGTTTTGTGAGAACATTATGCAAGGAAAAAAGTGGAGGAAATATGACTAACAAAGAATTGCAGAAGATTGCAAACGAAGTCCGCAAGGGCATTGTTACAGCGGTTCACGCAGCAGGTGCCGGTCACCCGGGTGGATCACTGTCAGCAGCAGATATTTTCACATATCTGTATTTTGAGGAGATGAACGTTAACCCTGAGAAGCCAGCAGATCCTGATCGTGATCGTTTTGTTCTTTCCAAGGGACATACAGCACCAGGTCTTTATTCAGTAATGGCGCAGAAGGGCTACTTCCCTGTTGAGGAGCTTACAACACTCCGTAAGCTTGGATCAAGACTTCAGGGACATCCTAGTATGCAGTATCTGCCAGGCCTTGATATGAGTAGCGGTTCTCTTGGACAGGGAATTTCAGTTGCTTGTGGTATGGCTCTTTCTGCAAAGCTTAACAATAAAGATTACAGAACATACACACTTTTAGGTGATGGTGAGATTGAGGAAGGCCAGGTTTGGGAGGCTGCCATGTTTGCAGGTTTCCGTAAGCTTGATAACCTCGTTGTTATCGTTGATAACAATGGCCTTCAGATTGACGGACCTATCGATCAGGTATGTTCACCATATCCTATTGACAAGAAATTTGAAGCATTTAACTTCCATGTTATTAATGTTGATGCTCATGATTTTGACGCTCTTAGAGCAGCCTTCAAGGAAGCAAGAGAAACAAAGGGCCAGCCTACAGCAATCATTGCCCACAGTCTTAAGGGCAAGGGTGTATCCTTCATGGAAGGCCAGGTTTCATGGCATGGCGTAGCACCTAATGATGAAGAGTATGCAAAGGCTATGGACGATCTTAACAAGATCGGCGAAGCTTTGGGCTGAAACCAGATTGACAGGAGGTAAATAATGAGCGAAGTAAAGAAGATAGCTACCAGAGATAGCTATGGAAAAGAACTTATAGAGCTTGCAAAGGTTAATGATAAGGTAGTAGTACTTGATGCAGACCTTGCAGCAGCAACAAGAACAGGTTGGTTCAAGAAGGAATTCCCTGACCGTCATATCGACTGCGGTATCGCAGAGTGTAACATGATGGGTGTGGCAGCAGGTCTTGCTACAACAGGAATGATCCCATTTGTCAGCACATTTGCTATGTTCGCTACAGGACGTGCATTTGAGCAGGTTCGTAACTCAATTGGTTATCCACACCTCAATGTTAAGATTGGTGGAACACATGCCGGAATCACTGTAGGTGAGGATGGAGCGAGCCACCAGTGTAACGAAGATCTTGCACTTATGCGCACAATTCCTGGAATGGTTGTTATGTGCCCTGCAGATGACATCGAGGCAAGAGCTTGCGTAAGAGCAGCTGCTGAGTATGTTGGACCTGTTTACATCCGTTTTGGACGTGCAGCTTGCCCTGTTGTTAACGACAGACCTGATTATAAGTTTGAACTTGGAAAAGGTACTGTACTTAGAGAGGGTACAGATGTTAGTATTATAGCAACTGGTATCGGAGTAGGAGCTGCTCTTGAAGCTGCTGAGAAGCTCGCAGCTGACGGTATCAGCGCAGAAGTTGTTAACATCTGCACTATCAAGCCTATCGACAGAGAGCTTGTAGTAGCAACAGCCAAGAAGACTGGCAAGGTTGTTACAGTTGAAGAGCATTCTGTAATCGGCGGTCTTGGAAGTGCTGTATGTGACGTTCTTTCAGAGGAATGCCCTACAGTTGTCAAGAAGATCGGTATGCAGGACAGATTCGGTGAGTCAGGATCTGCAGCTGCTCTGGTTAAGAAATATGGCCTTGATGGTGACGGAGTATATGCATCAGTAAAGGAATTTTTGAAATAATGAAGAATATCTTGAGTCCCTCAATATTGTCTGCAGATTTTAATATTCTTGGTCAGCAGATAAGAGAAGTAGATGAGGCAGGAGCTGAGTATATTCATATTGATGTAATGGATGGCATTTTTGTGCCATCCATTTCCTATGGTATGCCAGTAATTAAGAGTATCAGGAAGACAACACAGAAAGTTTTTGATGTTCACATCATGATCACTGATCCGATCAGGTATATTGAAGAATTTGCCAAGGTCGGTGCAGACATCATTACTTTCCACCTGGAAGCTACAGACGATGCTATGGCTGTTATAGACAAGATTCATGGCTGCGGTATCAAGGCGGGTATTTCTATTAAGCCGGGAACTGCAGTAGAGGAATTATTACCTTACCTTGATAAGGTCGACATGATTCTTGTTATGACTGTTGAACCTGGATTTGGAGGACAGTCTTTTATCCCTGAGAGTATAGGCAGGGTTAAAAAAGTTCGTCAGATGTTACAGGAAAGAGGCCTTACTACTGACATCGAGGTAGATGGCGGTATATATACAGAGAACGTTTCAAACGTGCTCGATGCCGGTGCAAACGTAATTGTATCCGGTTCGGGAGTGTTTAAAGGAAATGTTTCTGAAAACGTTAAAAAGTTTATAAACATATTGCAGAATCGTTGACGCTGCTTTTTTAATATTTTATACTTGTTAAAGAGATGGGGGCTCATGTGGGAAACACATGGGCTCTCAATGTTTATAATAGAATTAATCAGGAGAGAGTATGCGAAAACTTTCGATCAATCTTTTAACAGGTATTGCTTTAGCTGCACTACTCATGGGGTGCGGAAAAGAAAAAGCTGAAATAAGCGTTGATACCGGTCCTGAGGAACTTACAATGCAGCAAAACACTGCTGATCAAATAGACCAGACACAGATTGGACCTGCGGAACCTACGCAAATAGACAAGCTTATAGTAGGTTTTGTTCCATCGCATGAACCTGATGAGATAATAGCAACAACTGAGCCTCTTAAAGAACTTCTGATCAATGAGCTGGCAACTTCCGGCTACGATGTTAAAGAGGTAGAGATAGTTGTAGGCTCAACCTATGAGTCTGTAGGCGAAGGCCTTTCTGCAGGAACTATTGATGTTGGACTGATCCCCGGGGGCACGTACGTACAATATGATGACGGATGCGACGTTATCCTGACTGCGACTCGTGATGGCCTGTCTCTTGATAGTCCGGACCCAAAAGTATGGAATGATAATAAGCCAACAACCAGAACTAAAGAGCCTATTACATATTACAGATCTATTGTGATAGCAGGCCCGTCAGATGCCGGTAAGGCGATAGCTGAGAAGGTAAATGCCGGAGAAGAGATCACATGGGATGAACTGGATTCTCTTAAATGGAGTATTATGGATTCCACGTCACCGGCAGGTTTTGTATATCCTTCTCTCTGGATACAGTCAAACTATGGTAAGCATATAGCTGACCTTACCCATGCGGAAGTTTCTGATAATTACGGTACAGCGTTTTCCAAGCTGGCAAATGGCACAGTTGACGTTCTTGTAACCTATGCAGATGCCAGGCTTGATCAGGCCGAGAAATGGACTAATACATACGGAAGAACTGAGAGCATTTGGGATGAGACTAATGTTATCGGTGTCTCAGATGGAATCTACAATGACACAATTTGTGTCAGCAAGTTTTCACCGGTTATGACAGAGGCACTTAAGGAAGCAGTTAAACAGGCTTTTATAAATGTAGGAAATACACAAGAGGGAAAAGAGGCCGTTTCAATCTATGCACACACGGGATATATGGAAGCAACCAGTTCAGACTATGATTCTGAGCGTGCTGCACAGAAGATGATGATGGCACTTGACTGAGTACTTTATAATATAGTATGGGGAAGATATCATTGGTATCTTCCCTTTTTTAAGTTTAATATAAGGAGTTTTTTATGCGTATTATTTTTACTTCAGATACCCATGGTCATCTGTTCCCAACAAACTATGCCAAGAACTGTCCGGAGAATTCCGGCCTTTTTCTGTTGGCATCTCAGATAAAAAAAGACGAAAATACACTTGTACTCGATGGTGGTGATTCACTTCAGGGAACACCTCTTTTGTCTTATTACCTTGAACACAAGGATGAATATGACTTCAATCCTATGGCAGAGGGCTTCAATGCCATGGGGCTAGATTACTATACACTTGGTAATCACGATTTTAATTTTGGCTATGAGGCGATTGAAGATTACACCAGGTACATGAAAGCGACGATTATCTCAGCTAACGTTGAGGACCTTGACGGAAAGCTTGGGATCCAGAAGAATGTTATCCACACAATGCCGGATGGAACAAGGGTTGGAATTACAGCGGCAGTTACAGGTTATGTAAATGTCTGGGAGCAGCCTGAGCACCTTGAAAAGCTCAATGTTACAGACCCTGTTAAGGCTCTTTCTGAGCAGTATGAGGAGCTTAAGGATAAATGCGATCTTACTATAGCAATATACCACGGCGGTTTTGAAGAGGATCTTGAGACAGGAGCTCTTTTGTCACAGTCTTCTGAAAATCAGGCCTGCAAGATCTGTCGCGAGCTTGGCTACGACATTCTTTTGACGGGCCATCAGCATATTGCGGTTGCAGGAACTATAATAGAGGGCACATATGGAGTTCAGCCACCATCAAATGCAGTTAAGTACTGCCTCCTGAATGTGGATAAAAAAGACAGCTCTTTTGACATAACTTCAGAGCTGGTAATTCCCGATGCACCTGATGAGAAGTGCAGGGAAATAATAGAGGCTCACAGCTTCATGAACGGACTTACTGATAAGATACAGACCTGGCTTGATGAGCCTATTGGCTGTCTGGAAAAAGAGATAGCGCCTGAGGCCAAGCTTGATGCCGCAATCCACGGAAGCAAGGTGGCTGCGATTTTCAACCAGGTTCAGCTCGACTACACCGGAGCAGATTTCTCCTGTACCAGTCTTGCAAACGACCCACTTGGGCTTAAGAAAGAGATAACAGTAAGGGATGTCCTTGGAATCTATCAGTTTGCTAATACAGTTGAGGTAAAAGAAGTAACCAAAGCTGTTCTTAAAGCTGCTCTTGAAAGATGCGCTGAGTACTTTGACTATAATGCTGAGACAGGTGAGATTAGTGTATCAGAGAAGTTTTTGAAGCCTAAGATCGAGCACTACAATTATGATTATTATGCAGGACTTGAATATGCATATGACCTCACCAGACCGGTGGGAGAGAGAGTTGTAATGCTCAGAAAGCTTGATGGAACAGAGCTTAGAGATGATGAGAAGTATACACTTGTTACCA
The DNA here is from genome assembly GCF_000145035.1 of Butyrivibrio proteoclasticus B316. NCBI lineage: Bacteria > Bacillati > Bacillota > Clostridia > Lachnospirales > Lachnospiraceae > Butyrivibrio > Butyrivibrio proteoclasticus. The sequence continues at coordinate 3,368,743 of NC_014387.1, read as the reverse complement.
GCAATTACAGGGCAACAGGAACCGGCGGATACGAGTGTATAGGCAATTGTAAGTCGGTTGGAAGTTATTCGGATGAGATGCCGGATCTGCTGATAAACTTTATCAGAAAAAACAGTCCTGTTAAGGAAATAATAAATGGCAGATTTACTGTGAATAATTTGACAGTTTAATGGTGAAAAGGCATACTATTATAGAGTAATTGTCGATAAAAAGAAGGTTGAATATGTACAAGAGATTAGGAAGAAATGATATGTGCTGGTGTGGCAGTGGCAAGAAGTATAAGAGTTGCCATGCGGCTTTTGATGACAAGCTGATCCACTACGAGCATGAGGGCTTTATCATCCCTAGCAGAGACCTTTTCAAAACAGAGAAGGACATTGAGGGAATCAAGAAGAGTGCTGTCATAAATATGGCTGTGCTTGATGAGGTTGGAGACAAGATCCGCGCAGGAATGTCAACACAGGAAATTGACGACATCGTCAATGATGTGACCACTAAGATGGGAGGCATCCCAGCGGACTTAGGTTATGAAGGCTTCCCTAAGAGCGTATGCACTTCAATTAATGAAGAGGTATGCCACGGAATCCCTTCCAAAGACATAATTTTACAGGATGGAGATATTATCAACGTAGACTGTTCTACTATTCTTGATGGTTATTTCTCTGATTCATCACGAATGTTTATGATAGGCGATGTTTCTCCTGAGAAAAAGAGACTTGTTCAGGTTACCAAAGAGTGTATGGAAGCCGGAATCAAGGCAGTTATTCCTTGGACTCCGATTGGAGATATGGGACATGCGGTACATCAACATGCTCTTGATAATGGTTATACTGTCGTTAAAGAAATCGGTGGTCACGGCTGTGGCAATGCTTTCCACGAGGAGCCATATGTCAGCCATGTCAGCAGACCCGGTACAGGAATGCTCATGGTTCCAGGTATGGTATTTACAATCGAGCCTATGGTCAATATGGGTAGGGATGAGATCTTTATTGACGAAGAGAACGACTGGACAGTTTATACAGCAGATATGAAACCATCAGCTCAGTGGGAGGTTGAACTCCTTGTAACAGAGGACGGGCCAGAGCTTTTGTGCTGGTAATAGAATAGATATTACGATTTGAAAGGATATATAGAAATGCAGAATAAGGGTAAATACTACATTACTACTGCGATTGCTTATACATCAGGTAAGCCACATATCGGTAACAGCTATGAGATCGTGCTTGCAGATGCAATCGCAAGATATAAGAGAAGAGATGGATTTGATGTTCACTTCCAGACCGGTTCAGATGAACATGGGCAGAAGATTGAGACAAGAGCAATTGAAGCAGGCTGTGCTTCTCCTAAAGAGTTTGTTGATCAGGTTTCAGATACTATTAAGGGACTTTGGAACCTCATGGATACATCTTATGACAGATTCATCCGTACTACAGATGATGATCATGTCAAGCAGGTTCAGAAGATATTCAAGAGATTTTATGATCAGGGTGATATTTACAAGGGATCATACAAGGGAATGTATTGTACAGAGTGTGAGGCGTTCTATACAGAGTCTCAGCTCAAGGATGGCAAGTGCCCTGAATGCGGCGGTCCTGTTCATCCCGCAGAGGAAGAGGCATATTTCTTTAAAATGAGCAAATATGCTGACAAGCTTATTGATTATATCAATACACATCCTGAGTTTATTCAGCCTGTATCCAGAAAGAATGAGATGATGAACAACTTCCTTCTTCCGGGACTTCAGGATCTGTGCGTTTCCAGAACGTCATTTAAGTGGGGAATTCCTGTAGACTTTGATGACAAGCATGTTGTATATGTATGGCTTGATGCACTTTCAAACTATATCACAGGTATTGGTTACGATGCAGAAGGCCATAGCAGCGAAGAATACAAGAAGTGGTGGCCCGCTGATCTTCATCTTATTGGTAAAGATATTATTCGATTCCATACAATTTACTGGCCTATTTTCCTGATGGCACTCGGAGAGCCGCTTCCTAAGCAGATATTTGGTCATCCATGGCTCCTTCAGGGCGGCGAGAAGATGAGTAAATCAAAGGGTAACGTTATCTATGCTGATGACCTTGTAAGTCTCTTTGGTGTTGATCCTGTAAGATATTTCGTACTTCACGAGATGCCTTTTGAGAACGACGGTGTTATTACATGGGAACTTTTGGTTGAGCGTTTCAACTCAGACCTTGCTAATACACTTGGAAACCTTGTTAACAGAACAATTGCCATGAGTAACAAATATCTTGGTGGCGTTGTAGCTGATAAGGGTGTTACAGAGGATGTTGACGCAGACCTTAAGGCTGTAGTTACATCATGCTATGACAAGGTTGAGAAGAAGATGGATGAGCTCAGAGTTGCTGATGCGCTTACTGAAATCTTTACTCTCTTTAAGAGATGCAACAAATATATCGACGAAACTGAGCCATGGGTACTTGGTAAGGATGAGAGCAAGAAGGACAGACTTTCTACAGTTCTGTACAACCTTGTAGAGTCTATTTCAATCGGCGCTGCTCTTCTTGATCCATTTATGCCTGAAACAGCTCAGAAGATCAGAGAACAGCTCAATGCTCCTGAAAGAGAATTCGACTCACTTGGCCAGTTCGGCGTGCTTGCTTCAGGCACTAAGGTTGTTGAGGCTCCTGAGATGCTCTTTGCTCGTAAGGATCTCAAGGATGTGCTCGAGAAGGCTGCTGAAATAACCAAGAAGCAGAAGGCTGATTTTGAAGAATCTCAGAGAAAGGCAGCAGAGAACCTTGCCAAGGCCGGACTTGCTCCTGCACCAGCACCTAAGGCAGAAACAGCAGAGTCTGAGCAGGCTCCTATCGACATTCCTGCCAAGGAAGAAATCGAATATGACCAGTTCGGAGCTATGCAGTTCCAGGTTGGTGAGATCATTGCCTGCGAGGCAGTTGAGAAATCCAAGAAACTTCTGTGCTCACAGGTCAAGATTGGAAGTCAGGTCAAGCAGATCGTATCCGGTATCAGAAAGTATTACACTCCTGAAGAGATGGTCGGCAAGAAAGTAATGGTTCTTGTAAACTTAAAGCCTGCTAAGCTTGCCGGAGTTTTGTCAGAAGGAATGCTTCTTTGTGCAGAAGATGCTGAGGGTAACCTTGCGCTCATGACTCCTGAGAAGCCTATGCCCTCAGGTGCAGAAATCTGTTGATAATAAATGGATCAAAGTCCAAGAATCTCATGCTTGCATGAGAGATTCTTGGACCTTGAGACATATACACGCATGAGGAAGTAGCACGATAGTGCGGATTCCGAATGTGTGCATGGATTTCGAAAGCGTAGCGGAGAAATCCATGTTATTATATATATAGGTTTACTTATAAACTAAATTATGGGGAGGAACTTCCAAATGGTGCGCAAAGAGGAATTGACTTACAAATCAAGAGACAGACAATCCATGATCCATGCAATCAAGTGGATTCCTGAGGATAAGCCTGTAGCTATTTTACAGATTATCCATGGTATGCAGGAATACGTTGATCGTTACGATGAATATGCCCGTTTTCTTGCTGAGAAAGGCATTCTTGTAATGGGTAATGATCATCTTGGTCATGGCGGCTCTGTAACTTGCAACAGCAACGCTACCAAGGGCTTTTTCTGCAAGGATGATCCGGCAACTGTACTTGTACGTGATGCACACAGACTTAAGAAAATGGTTCAGGAAGAGTATCCTGGAATTCCGGTGTTTATACTTGGACACAGCTTCGGATCTTTTGTGGCAAGAGAGTATATTACCCGTTACGGAACAGGTATTCAGGGGGCTATTATCCAGGGTACAGCGTATATGCCTACCGGAACAGTTAATTCATTGGCTAATCTGGTTAATATCATGCAGTTGTTCTCAGGAACCAAGAAGAGATCAACTATGATCAACAACATGGCATTTAAGGGATATCTCAAGAGAATCCCTAATCCAAGAACTAAGTTTGACTGGCTTTCACATAATGAAGAGAGCATAGACAAATACATAGCTGATCCTTTAGACAACTTCATTTTCACACTTAACGGATTTGCTACAATGGCTGAACTTCTCAAGAGAGTTCAGGATATCAACAAGATGGATGACATTCCTAAGAACCTTCCAATTCTTATCACAGCAGGTAAGGAAGATCCTGTAGGCAACTATGGAGAGGCTCCTGCCAAGTTGTTTGATATTTACAAGAAACAGCTTCAGATTCAGAACGTTGAACTCAAGCTGTATGATAATATGAGACACGAGCTTCAACAGGAAATCGGAAGAGAGCAGGTATTTGAGGATCAGTACCAGTGGCTAAGGAAAGTGATTGAAAGTGTCAATAAAGGTTGATACATCAAAAATAATGGTAAGGTGTGCTTACCATTCTGACTGGGACGGGGCTATGAAACTCGCATGGGACACCTTTGAGAGGTTTGATGCCCCGGATTACTCCCAGGAAGGAATAGAGAATTTCCACAAATTCGTCAATGACGATATGCTCAGGAAGATGTTTGTGGCAGGGCATTATCAATTGTTTGTTGCTATGGACGGTGATAGATATGTGGGACTTATCTCTCTTAGGGAGAGAATGCACATATCTTTGTTGTTTGTCGACGGGGATTATCATGGCAACGGGGTTGCAAGTGCTCTGATTAAGTATGTTTCCATTTATGGAAAAAATGAAGAGGGGATAGATAAGCTTACAGTTAATGCGGCACCTTATGCTGTAGGCTTTTATCATAAGAGGGGATTTCGGGACATAGGTCCCGAGACTGTGGCGGATGGGATAAGATTCACGCCAATGGAACTAAAGTTACGCTAGAAGGAACGGGTTTTGTTGTATGGGAAAGATTTTTGATATTGATAGTCCACTTATGCATGCGCTTTCTAAACTTGCAGACATAATGTGGCTGAACATTTTGACTTTGATTTTTGCTACTCCTCTGATCATTGAACAGGCGGTTACAGTTGGAGGATACTTGATACAGATTGCGTCCGGAGATATTACTTCTTTGGATGGAATTGTTTTCTATGTAGTAGTAGCCTGGCTTGGCGGTATTGTTTGTTCTATACCTTTAGGACCTGCTCTGACAGCTATGCATTATGTGCTCCTTAAGCTTGTCAGAGATGAAGATAGTTATGTAACCAAGTCATTTTTTAAATCCTTTAAAGAGAACTTTAAACAGGGAGCTATTTTACAGGTTATTCAGTTCACAGCAGGCGGAATCCTGCTTCTGGATTTCCTTATCATGAGAGATGGCTCAGGTATATACAGATACATAGTGATAGCTATTTCACTTATTCTGTATATGGTTTCACTATATATATTCCCTCTTTTATCCAAGTTTGTTAACACGGTACTTGGAACGCTCAGGAATGCTGCTCTTATGTCTATAATGGCACTTCCTAAGACAGTGCTGATGGCTCTTGTGAGCGCAGTGCCTGTAGTAATTCTCTACTTCTTTAGTGCTAAGGCTCTTCCAATCCTCATACTTATGGGTATTGCAGGCCCCGGATTTGTACAGGCTCTTTTGTACAATAATACCTTTAAGAGATTTGAGCCCAAGGTAGAAGAAATGTCTGATGAAGAAGAGATGGATGCTGCTATCAGGAAGATTGATGAAGGTACTGAAGAAATAAGTCAGGGAAATACAGATTCAAACCAGTAACTGCAGGAATTCTTTTATCAGTGAGGTATCCCATGAAAAAGGCTTATCTTAAGTGGTTAGTTCCGATTATTGCTTTGTATGTTATGGCAGGCATAACCTGCTGGATTTTTCGTGGGATAGTTGAAGAAGAAGTTCAAGAAAATGAAATGCATAAGATATCACATATTGCAGAGGAAAACGTTCGCTCTGTAGATGTGATAATACAGACAGTCGTAGATTACAATAATTCTACGGCTGTTTCTTTTGCTAATATGGATTTTAACGAAGATCAGGACAAGCTGGTCAATGTATTAAGAACACTTTCTAAAAATGAATCTGTCTTTGGAAGTATAGTAGTTGATGCTAATGGAGTTGGCGTAAATGAAAAAGGTGAAAAGATAAATATCAGCAATGAGCTGTTTTTTGCAAAGATTATAGAGAGCTTCCATAATGGTGGAAGTGGAATGGTACAAATTAGGGAAGATGGATATTTTTCAGCCGGAAGTGTTGTAGTCGTTAATTATATAAACTTTGACGGAAATACCAAGGGATATCTGATAACAAATTCAAGAGTTGAAGATGTTCAGGAGAGAATTTTAAAAGGATTGCCAAAACTTGAAGTTACAGCGCTGGTGAATTTGGAAGGCTATATTTTTGCAGGAAATTTCAATGGAGATAATATTTGGGAAGACGGTAGCGACTTGTTACCTGAAGATACGATCAAAATGTATATTTCACAGAAGAAATATTACATGTCTCAAATAGAAGGGTACGGAAATCTTATTTTTGTCCCATCAGGGCAAATATCAGGCGGAGTTGTCATTGTAGCTACTGATGATGATATGTCGGATATTATGAAGGTATATATGATGAATTACTATAACCTGGTGATCGCGCTTTTGGTTATAGTTACGATTTATATACTGGCAAATCTTGGAATATTCATGTTCGGCAGCTTTATTAGAAAAATTCGTGCAGCCAAGGAGAGCGAAAGAATTAAAACTGACAGTATCACAGGGCTTTATAATGAGTTTGGCTTTACCGGTGAACTGAGTGGATATACAAGGTATGCAGGGGATAGAAATGGTATTTTGTTCGCAATTTCAATAGATTGTGACAATTCCACAGACAGGATCAATATACTAAAAGATGTGGCAGAGGAACTAAAACGTACTTACAGGATCACAGATATACTAGGGCGCGGAGAAGAAGGGGAATTTCTGGTATTCTTAAAAGGCTTCGAAGGTGAAAAAGATATAAGAAAACAGACAGATGAGCTTCAGATGTTTTTGTATGATCTCAAATCAGGCCTTATAGACAAAGGTAAGAAGGCCAAGATAGCAGCTGGCCGGGCAATATATCCTCAAAATGGTGGAAATGCAGATGAGCTGCTTGCAAAAGTAAGGGAAGCTCTCGAAAAATCTAAGGTTGATGGCAAGGGCAGTATTTCTTTTTGCGAATAAAGCAATGGACAAATTGCACAGTGAATTTTTTGAATATTCGTCAACATTTTTAAATTGTGGAAAACTGATTGTTATCTTGGTCACATTTGCTAATGAATGCTAAAATATTTGTGAAATTAGTGAATAGATAATAAAATTTCTAAAAGCTATACTTTTTTATAGCATAAACGTATTTGCAAATTAGGAGGAAAAATAAGGTATGGCAAGTTTATCACTTCAGCATGTTACTAAGGTTTATCCTAATGGTTTCGAGGCTGTTAAAGATTTCAACCTTGATATCGAGGATAAGGAATTTATCATTTTCGTAGGCCCATCAGGATGTGGTAAGTCTACAACACTTCGTATGATCGCAGGACTTGAGGATATTTCTTCTGGTACTCTTAAAATCGGTGACAGAGTAGTTAACGATGTAGAGCCTAAGGACAGAGATATTGCGATGGTATTCCAGAACTACGCTCTGTATCCTCATATGACTGTATATGATAACATGGCTTTCGGACTTAAGCTTAGAAAAGTTCCTAAGCAGGAAATCGACAAGATGGTTAGAGAAGCAGCTAAGATCCTTGATCTTGAGAAGCTCCTTGATCGTAAGCCTAAGGCTCTTTCAGGTGGACAGAGACAGCGTGTTGCTATGGGACGTGCTATCGTTCGTAACCCTAAGGTATTCCTTATGGACGAGCCTCTTTCAAACCTTGATGCTAAGCTCCGTGTTCAGATGAGAACAGAGATCGCTAAGCTTCACCAGAGACTTGGCACAACAATTATCTACGTTACACATGACCAGACAGAGGCTATGACTCTTGGTACAAGAATCGTAGTTATGAAGGATGGTGTTGTTCAGCAGGTTGATACACCTCAGAACCTCTATGATAAGCCAGGCAACCTCTTCGTTGCTGGATTCATGGGATCACCTCAGATGAACTTCCTTGATGCTGATGTTGAGGTTAATGGCGACAAGGCTTGCCTCAAGATCGCTGGCCAGTCAATCGAGCTTCCACCAGCTAAGGCTAAGAAGCTTATCGAAGGTGGCTACGGCGGAAAGAAGGTTACATTCGGTATCCGTCCTGAGGATGTTGATGATTCAGAGATGGTTGTTAGCACATCTAAGGCTGTATTTGAGTCAACAATCAACGTATACGAGCTTCTTGGTGCAGAAGTTTATCTGTACTTCGATCTCGCTGAGTTCCCTATCACAGCTAGAGTAGATTCTCGTACAACAGCTAGACCTGGCGATAAGGTTAAGTTTGCTTTCGATGTTGAGAAGATCCACATCTTCGACAAAGAGACAGAGAAGACAATCACAAACTAATAATGATAATAATTTGGGCCGCACATTTCGTGTGGCCCATTTTTTGTTGCACAAGACCGGCGCGAGAATGTCGTTCGCGACATTCTTTTTTATGTTATGATAATAGAGAGACTAATTGTTAATAATAGATAAGGAGCAGTGTATGATTTCTGCACAGACTATCAGAACAAGTATAGAAGAACTTAGCGCTATTACAAAAGTTGAGCTATGTGTTATGGATTTGGGAGGCGAAACGGTAGCATCCACAAGCGAAAGAGATTTCCTTGATGTTTCTATCGTTATTAATTTTGCCAACTCCCCTGTAGACTCTCAGGTAATCGGCGATGTGCATCTGTTTAAGATATTGGACGAGGGTGATCCGGCCTATGTGCTTCTTGCCAAGGGTGACAGTGAGCACGCTTATATGGTTGGTAAAATAGGTGTAAGTCAGCTTCAGAATCTTGTTGTCGCATATAAAGAAAGGTTTGACAGGAATAACTTTTTCCAGAATCTGCTTCTTGATAACATGCTTCTTATTGATGTGTATAACAGGGCACGTAAGCTCAAAATAGAGGTTAGTGTTCCGAGAGTAATCATCCTGGTTGAAACCAAGAATGTTCAGGATAACACAGCGCAGGAGCTTCTGAGCAGCATGTATGGTCAGCATTCCGGAGACTATGTTACAGCCGTTGATGAGAATAGTGTGATCCTGATCAAGAATCTTGGAAGAGGACAGAACTATGAAGATGTCCACAAGATTGCTACAACTATTGTTGATATGATGAATACTGAGGCAATGCTCAATGTCAGAGTTTCCTACGGAACGATTGTTGAGGAGATCAAGGATCTTAGTAAGTCTTTCAAGGAAGCCAAGATGGCTCTTGAGGTAGGAAGAATATTCTATGCAGAAAAAAGAGTTAATGCCTACAATACACTTGGAATAGGAAGACTTATTTATCAGCTTCCTGAAAGCCTCTGCAAGATATTCATTGATGAAATCTTCGGCGACAAGGAAGTTCCTGATGATCTTGATGAAGAGACACTCAATACTATCAATAAATTCTTTGAAAACAACCTGAATGTTTCTGAGACATCAAGACAGCTCTTTGTTCACAGAAACACATTGGTTTACAGAATAGAGAAGCTTGAGAAGAGCTCAGGACTTGATGTTAGAAACTTTGATGATGCTCTTACCTTTAAGATTGCTCTTATGGTAATCAGTTACATGAAGTATCTTGAAGGCAGACAATGAAACTTCTGATACACTAGATTCGAAAGAGTCTCATCAAGTGTAGTGAGAATGTATATACTAAGCTCAGGAACACTCGCCTAGTATACACAGACGGCTCTGTAAAGGATGCATGTACGTTGACTTCCGGTAGAGACAGGCAACCTTACAACACATGGAAGGTTCCACTTAGTGCTGCTTCGTTCCCGACCTGACACGGTTCGCAGATTTCCATTGCATAAGACCCGAACCTACACAAAAGGACTGCTACATACACCCTTTACAGAGCCGCTCTATAAATATACTTGGTTTTGATAATTATTTCAAGTAAATTATGATTATTATTTTTGTTTAACGAGTTGATCCAGAGTATAGCTGTCTATGTACTGGTTGACTACATCATCCAGCCCCTTCCAGAAATTAAGACTGGCACAGGAATCAGATAAGGGACATTCAGACATCCCTTCTGCAGCACATTCTACAGGCGAGAAGTTGCCTTCCATAACTCTTAATATATCACCTACAACATATTCAGAAGGATCCTTGGCAAGGCGGTGTCCGCCGTTTGTTCCGCGCATGCTCTCAAGGTAACCTGCCTTATTAAGAGCAGTAACTATCTGCTCGAGATATTTGACTGTAATACCAAGTCTGACAGCAATATCCTTAAGGGAGATGTATTCACCATTATAATGGGCTGCCAAATCTGTCATAACTCTCAGACCATATCGGCCTTTTGTGGAAATCCTCATATTTTACCTTTCGATAATAATTAAAAATGTCTATAATAATGATATATAATAGCAAAAAATGAAACGAATTACTACTAAAATGGTATGAATTTAAATATGCAGATGAAACCTAAGGCTCTGGGCAGGATCAGTACAAAAGGTCTTACTCAGGAGGAAATACAAGATATTAAATTTATGAAAGCCGCCATTACACAGGCGAGAAAGGCATATGTTCTGGGAGAGGTGCCAATCGGGTGTGTAATAGTTTATGAAGGCAAAATAATTGGAAGAGGCTATAACAGGCGCAACACCGACAAGACAACCCTGGCTCATGCTGAGATAACTGCGATCAAGAGAGCGGGGAAGGTAATTGGTGACTGGAGACTTGAGGGCTGTAAGCTTTATGTAACCTTAGAACCTTGCCAGATGTGCGCCGGAGCTATAGTACAGGCCAGAATACCTGAAGTCATCATGGCTGCTGAGAATCCCAAGGCGGGGTGTGCAGGATCTGTTCTGGATATACTGAACAATCCGGGATTTAATCACCAAGTACAGGTTAAAAGAGGCGTGTTAAAGGATGAATGCGCCAAAATGTTAAAGGAATTTTTTGTGGAACTGAGAGCCAGAAACAAGGCTGAGAAAGAGCTGAAATCCAGTCAGGGACTAGACGAGAACTGACGCCTTACCGGTTACGAAAGGAATCCGTTAATGAAAAAGAGGATAATATCCAGCTTGTTGATCATGTTCCTGATTATTGGAACTGCTGCATGTGGAAGCTTTGGCCATAGTAAAGATAACCGCAAGACAAATGATGACGCGTACAAGGTGTGGAATATCGACTTTAACGAAGAACCTACTACAGTGACTCTTTTAACAATCGGAGATAAGCCAACTAATGGAATGACAGAAGAGGCAGTGGCAGAAATCAACAAGATTCTGCTGAAAAGAGTAAATGCCAAACTGGATATCTTCTATGTTGGATGGGACGATTATCTCCATAGATATAATGAAATAATATCATCTAAGAATTCTAATATTGACCTGATAGGAACAGGTTCTGATTGGCTTGACGCATGGCCCAATGCCAGGCAGGGTAATTTACTTCCGATGAGTAGGGAAATGCTACAGTTTTTTTGCCCTGAAACCTACAGCCGGGTGACAAGCGCTGAGTGGGACAAATGCTCCTATGATGGGAAAATCTATTTTATCCCTGAAAACGAATATACGCAGTGGACCAACCACGGGTTCATTTACAGAGCAGATGTGGCCAGAGAAGCCGGCTATGATAAGCTCCAAAGCTGGGATGACATTACCGGGTATTTTAGATATATAGTGAGAAAAAAACCTGAAATGATAGCCTGGGACAGCGATGGGACAAATACTATCATTGGTCTTGGATACCTTATGTCTCAGAAAAAATACAATCCTATATATGAAGTTACAACTTATGGACTATGGGGGGCGTATTCTGATGGCGACGGGAAAATAGTTTCTCCGTATTATGAGGGAGATGAGTTTATCAAATTTGCCAAACTCATGAAGGAATGGGACATGATAGGTGTCTGGAGAGCTGGCCAAAAAGGCGCCGGAGATGAAACTGATGAGTTTTATCAGGGGTATTCTGCAGTCGTCCAACATCATACAGCACAGTATTATAACGTTATAGAGCCTTTGCTCAGAGTTAAAAATCCTTCGGCTTCGGCCGGGTTCTACTGGTTTGGAGAAGAAAACGCTAATCTTATGAAAACCAGTATTTTACATGGCGCAATGGCCGTATCTGCTTATAGTAAAAATCCGGAAAAGGCGCTTATGGTATATGATGTACTCCGAAATGACAGAACCTGCTACAGACTTATGCGCTATGGTGTTGAAGGAATTCAATATGTCAGTCCTGATGGGAAAAAGATGGAAAAGCCCCGAGGCTATAATGCTGACAGAGACGACATTACAACTAACTTCTGGTGGGGAAGGCGAGATGATTATGAACTTCTGGATACAGAGGTAAACTGGAATGATTACTATAAATTATTGGATAGTTATAAACATGTAGCGGTAGATTACCCGTGGGATGGCTATGATTTTGCCTATGGTCTTGATCAGAACAAATTGCAGGCGGTAATAGAGGTTTGTGATAAGTATATTCCTGAAATAACCTATGCCAGATACAGTATTCCTCCGGAAGCAGAAGTTACTCTTTTTAGAGATGCTCTTAAGGCAGCAGGTATTGAGGATATAACAAGACAGTTACAAAAAATCAAAGACACACATTAAAATTGTCACTACAAATCATTACGAAATTATTGTATAATATCGCCAATATTATTGTATACATGTATAGCGGCTTAAATGGTAGGAGGATTTACTATGGTAACAACGCTCGATAAGGGATGTTATCTCTTAAATGGAACAACAATTGTTCCTGATGATGCAGAAGCCTCTGCTGTTCTTGGAAGCCATGGGGTTAATACTTCCAGGGAAGAGGCAAAAGAAAATACGATTGCTTACGGGATACTTAAGGCTCACAATACTTCCGGCAACATGGATAAGCTCTGTGTTAAGTTTGATAAGCTTACTTCACACGATATTACTTATGTAGGAATTATCCAGACTGCAAGAGCTTCAGGTCTTGAGAAATTCCCTATTCCATATGTTCTTACCAACTGTCACAACTCACTTTGTGCTGTCGGTGGAACTATCAACGAAGATGATCACATGTTTGGTCTTACTGCTGCTCAGAAGTATGGCGGAATCTATGTTCCACCTCATCAGGCAGTTATCCACCAGTTTGCAAGAGAAATGCTTGCCACATCAGGCGGAATGATTCTTGGATCTGACTCTCATACAAGATATGGCGCTCTTGGAACAATGGCTATTGGAGAGGGCGGCCCTGAGCTTGTTAAACAGCTTCTGGGACAGACATATGATGTAGATATGCCAGGTGTAGTAGCCATATATCTTGAGGGAACGCCCAAGAAGGGAGTTGGTCCTCAGGACGTTGCTCTTGCTATTATCGGCAAGGTATTCGGAAGCGGCTATGTCAAGAATAAGGTAATGGAGTTTGTAGGACCAGGCGTCAAGAATCTGAGTGCGGATTTCAGGATTGGCGTTGATGTAATGACAACAGAGACTACTTGTCTTTCATCTATATGGCAGACAGATGATACGATCAGAGAATTCTATGATATCCACGGAAGAGTCGGCGATTACAAGGAGCTTAAGCCAGGAGATGTAGCCTACTATGACGGCCTTGTTAAGGTTGATCTTGATACGCTTAACCCAATGATCGCTATGCCTTTCCATCCTAGCAATGTATATGAGATTGCTGAGGTAAATAGAAATGCGGCAGATATCCTGGCAGATGTTGAGAAGCGAGCTAAGGTAAGCTTTGGAGATAAAGTTGAGTTCTCACTTCAGAACAAGCTTAGAGATGGTAAGTTCTATGTTGATCAGGGAATCATTGCAGGCTGTGCAGGTGGTGGATTTGAGAATATCTGCGCTGCTGCAGACATTCTAAAGGGACATTTCATCGGTAATGACAGATTTACACTTAGTGTATATCCAGCTTCTACACCTATTTTCATGGAGGTTGTCAAGAACGGTACAGCCGCAACTATTCTTGAGACAGGTGCAATCCTCAAGACAGCATTCTGCGGACCATGTTTTGGTGCCGGAGATACTCCTGCCAACAATGCTTTCAGTATCAGACATTCAACCAGAAACTTCCCTAATAGAGAAGGTTCCAAGGTTCAGAACGGACAGGTTGCTTCCGTGGCACTTATGGATGCCAGATCTATTGCAGCGACAGCTGCTAATCAGGGCGTGCTCACACCTGCTACTGAATTCGACGGAGAACTTAATAAATATAAGTATCACTTTGATAGCGAGATTTATAAGAATCGTGTATTTGATTCACATGGCAAGGCAGATCCATCTGTTGAGCTTCAGCTTGGACCAAACATCAAGGATTGGCCTAAGATGGTTGCACTTACAGATAACCTCCTGCTCAGGGTAGTTTCAGAGATCCACGATCCTGTTACAACTACTGATGAGCTTATTCCTTCCGGAGAGACTTCATCCTACAGATCAAACCCTCTTGGACTTGCTGAATTTACTCTTTCAAGAAAAGATCCTGAGTATGTTGGAAGAGCCAAGGCGGTATATGCACAGGAGATCAAGAGAAGGGATGATGTTCCGTTTAACGAGATGGATCCTGAGCTTGCAGACGCGATTAAGACTGTCTTAAAGGATTATCCTGAGGTTACAAGCCATAATACAGGTATTGGCTCAACAATCTTTGCAGTTAAGCCTGGTGATGGCTCTGCAAGAGAGCAGGCTGCTTCATGTCAGAAGGTTCTTGGAGGTTGGGCTAACATTGCCAATGAATATGCTACCAAGAGATATCGTTCAAACCTCATCAACTGGGGAATGCTGCCATTTATCATTGATGGTGAGGAGCTTCCTTTTAAAAACCTTGATTATATCTTCATTCCGGGCATCGCTACAGCGGTAAAAGAAAAAACTGAGAATATCAAGGCTTATGTGGTTACAGGCGGAGCACTAAAGGAGTTTAATTTAAAGCTTGGAAGCCTGACAGACGATGAGAGACAAATAATACTGGATGGTTGTCTAATTAACTTTAACCGCGTAAAATAAACTATGTAGCGTATAAAAGTGAAGTGGACAATGACATGTTTTATGATATGAGAGGGAAAAATAGAGTAGTTGCAGCACTTATGGTGCTGATCATGGGAAGCGTCGCAGGTTGCGGCGCTTCTTCTGCTGAAAGAAGTGAGGAGGTTGTGCAGGAAACAGAGGTTTTGGAAGAAACCGGTACGCAGTCACAGACCTCTATTGAAACAAATATAATAGAAATCCCGCAACAGGTACCGAATATCCTTGTAGATCAGACCGGCTTTAATGTAGATTCTGAGAAAGTAGCTATATTCAGGGGAAAGAGAATACCGTCTGATTTTAGTATCATTAATCTGGAGAGCGGAGAAACAGTCTACAAGGGCGAAGTTGTCAAAGCAACCCTAGATGAAGCGAGTGGGAAATATTATGGGATCGGCAGGTTCAATGATTTAAGAGAACCGGGCAATTACTATATTTACGCAGACTATATAGGTGAGTCTTTGTCTTTTTCTATAGGCAAAGATGTATATAGGGCAGTTTTTGATGAAGCGTGCCGTAAATACTATACCAACAGATGTGGAATCGCTATTTCTCAGGTGGACTCAGGAGATAACGGTCACAGCGCCTGTCATACAACTGAGGCAAGACTTCAGGAGAATACAGAAACTACCATAGACGTTACTGGCGGCTGGCACATGGATGAGCTGGCAGACAGAGATGTTTATATTGGAACAAGGATTGTGGATAACTTACTTCTTGCTTACGAGATGAACCCGGACGCTTTTACGGATGAAACGGGAATACCCGAAAGCGGAAATGGAATACCGGATATAATAGATGAACTCAAATATGAATCGGACTGGCTCCTCAAGATGCAGGATACCAAGACGGGAGGTGTCTATGGCGCAGCTGTTACAGTGAGTAACGCTGGAGGGGATATCTTTTCTGCTCCAGTTGAAGTGACACCTGTGTCAATGGATGCGACAATAAGTTTTGCTGCAACTATGGCCAGATTTAGTTATGTTTATCAGCAGTTTGATCAGGAATATGCTACGGCGGCGCTTAAGGCTTCAGACAGAGCCTGGGAATGTTTCTCAATCAATCAGAGCGTGTATGAAAGTACGGCAGCTTTTAGGGCGGCAGCACAGCTCTACAGGGCAACAGGAAGCGATAAATACCAGCATGTACTTGATAGCTTTTTTGCCAGAGATGACCTGATGACTTTATTTGAAACAGATGAGAATGTATTTATCGGTGCCGTATCTTACCTTTCTACCAATCAGGAGGTTGATAAGGAGCAGTGTGAGAAACTTATTAAGGCGCTTATGAAGAGATCTGAGGCTATTGCGGCCAAAGCAACAGAGAGTAGGTATCTGGTAGCAGATGCTGCAGAGGGTGAGGATTTTACGACTCTTTTGGATGAGGCCAGATGCCTTACAATTACCAATCACATCATCTACAACCATGAGTACACAACTATAATTGAGAACCATGCTCACTATATGATGGGAATGAATCCCTCATGTGTGAATTTTGTTACAAATAGTACTGAAAGAAATCACGAGGATATAGAAGAGTACAAAGGCGTAATGAATGATCCTCAGAAGGATGCTCTTCTTATCTTTATGCTCAGTGTTCTTGAAAACTAAAGGCATTTTTTCCCTTATGGTTGTCATAATATGGAATTTGCAACTAGATAGAGCTAGTGATAATATAGGTGAGTCATGAATACAAATATAAATGGACTTAATATAAATTATATAGATGAAGGGGCCGGACCTCTTCTGGTAATGCTCCACGGATGGGGCTCAAACATAGATCTCTTTGCAGGAGTTATTTCTTTTGCCAAGAGTAAATATCATGTGGTGGCAATGGATATGCCGGGATTTGGTAAGAGTGATGAGCCGGCAGAGCCAATGGGCGTTGACGATTATGTGGACTTTGTACTGGCCTTTATCGGCAAGCTCTATCCTGAGGAAAAAGAGGTTATTCTCCTGGGACATTCCATGGGCGGAAGGATAATAATTAAGCTCGCCGCCGGAATACATGATGGAAGGATTGAGGCAGGATTTACCATTCCTAAGATAATCCTGACTGATTCGGCCGGAGTTATACCTGTCAGGACCGGTGCCATGAGTAAGCGCACCAAGAGATATAAGTTTTATAAGAATCTTATCACTAAGACCGGAATTGTTAAGCTGTTTCCGGGAACACTTGATTATCTTCAGAAGAAATTTGGAAGTGCGGATTATGCGGCAGCTTCACCTGTTATGCGCAAGTCTCTTGTTATGAATGTCAACGAGGATTGCACTCCTTACATGCCTTCTGTTACTCAGCCAACGCTCCTTATCTGGGGCGATCAGGATACGGCGACACCTCTGTCAGACGGACAGAAGATGGAAGAGCTTATGCCTGAGGCCGGACTTGCAGTTATTCAGGGAGCAGGGCATTACACCTTCCTGGACAATCCATATCTGTACAACAAGATTCTTGGTAGTTTTCTTGGAATATAAGATATAAGGCTCTATGTTAAGTGGCAGATAGAGCTGACGATTTCTATAGAAGTTACTGACTCATAGACATATATTATGGAGAGCTTATATGTATATTTTCGCAATTTTGATCAAGATTATAGGCATTGTGGCTATAACTATTCTGGGGCTTCGTTATTACACTCATATGCTTCAGTTGTCCAGTTATCAGTTTCAGGGATACTTTAGATTCCTTGGAACTATACGCAGCAGCTTTGGACTTCATGTAGGAGCTGCCTGCTCACTTGTTCTTGCGCCTCTATTCATGGCACAGGAGAAGTTTGGACTTTATCTTTTATTTGATATTCTGGCAATAGTGTTTATTGTGATGACTGTTTTTCTCTATATCCCCAAGCCTGCCAAGAAAAAGTTTGTGGTGACAGACAGGGTAAAGAGATTATTTATAACAGATGCTGTTCTGATCATTATTTTACTTGTTGTTTCTTTTGTTTTATATAATTCAAGTTCTGCAGGAATTGTAGCAGTGCTGATAGTATGGGCTGTTTATATCGGACTTTTCCCCTTTCTTACTGCTCTTGCAAATCTTATAAACAAGCCGATCGAGAATAGGATCAACCGCTACTTTATTGATGATGCCAAGAGAATTTTAAGAGAGCATCCTGGGCTTCGTATAATTGGAATTACAGGAAGCTTTGGTAAAACAAGTGTTAAGTATTACCTGACAACTCTTTTATCTGAGGGCTACAGAGTTCTCATGACTCCCGAGAGCTACAATACTCCTATGGGAATTGTCAGGACCATCAGAGAGCATCTTATGCCAACACACGAGATTTTTGTGTGTGAAATGGGTGCGAGACATCTCCATGATATCAAGGAGATTACTGATATAGTTCATCCTGATGATGGAATCCTGACTTCTATCGGACATCAGCATCTTGAGACCTTCCACAGTCTTGATAACATTATCAGCACCAAGTATGAACTACTTGATGCGGTTGATGAGAAGATGAAGGCTGACGGCAAGAAGGACGCACACCTTAAGTTCGTAAATGGTGACAATGAGATCATCCGCGCCAACATGAAGTATGAAGATGCTATAACATATGGTCTTTCAGAAGGTTGTGATTACAGAGCTACTGATATCAAGGTTTCGGGAAGCGGTACCTCTTTTACCGTGACGGCACCGAATGGAGAGACATGCGAGTTTGCAACCAAGCTTGTTGGAAGACATAACGTTGAGAATATTGTTGGAGCAATTGCGGCTGCTAACAGTCTGGGAATTCCAATGACCAAGCTCAGAATTGCAGTAAGAAGGCTTGCAAGTGTTCCTCACAGACTTGAACTGATCAAACACGGACCGGTTTCAATTCTTGATGATGCATACAACTCCAATCCAAACGGAGCCAAGGTTGCGCTTGAGACTCTTGATCTTTTTGAGGATCAGGTCAAGATTCTGGTAACACCCGGAATGGTTGAGCTTGGAGAAAAAGAGGATGAGTATAACAAGGAATTTGGTAAGCAGGCAGCAGCTGTCTGTGATTACATAATCCTTGTCGGAGAGAAGAACAGCGCATCTATTAAGGCAGGCGCTATCGAGGGCGGATTTGATCCGGAGAGAATATTTATCAAGAACACTCTTAACGAGGCTACAGCCCTTATGTATGAGATTGATGCAGGAAGAGAAAAAGTTATTCTCCTTGAGAATGATCTTCCTGATAACTATAAGTAAAAAGATATACAGATTTAGAAAGAAGGCAGGTTATGAAGCTTAAACTGGCAGTATTATTTGGTGGAAAGAGTACAGAACATGAGATTTCAATCATCTCAGCAATTCAGGCAATCGGACATATCAATAGAGATAAATATGATGTAATTCCTGTATATATTACCAAGAACAACGACTTCTACGTAGGTGAGGATGTGGATAAGATTGAGGAATACACACATATTCCTGAACTTATCAAGAAGAGCACACAGGTCATCTGGGTTAAAGAGGGCGACAAGGTTTCTCTTATGAGATATCCTATGAAGAAATTCGGTAATAACGTTATTTCTCAGGTTGATATTGCTTTTCCTATCGTGCATGGAACAAATGTTGAGGATGGTACACTTCAGGGATATCTTGCTACTCTTGGACTTCCTGTTGTTGGATGTGATGTTCTCTCATCAGCAGTTGGCATGAACAAGTATGTTATGAAGACAGTTCTCAAGGATAACGGAATTCCTGTTCTTGATTGTAAGTGCTATACATGGAAAGACTATGAGGATGTTAATGCACTTGTAGAGAAGATTGAGGCAGCATTTGAATATCCTGTTATCATTAAGCCTCTTAACCTTGGTTCCAGTATTGGTATCAAGAAGGCAAGTGACAGAGATGCGCTTATAGAGGCTCTTGATCTTGGATTTGAATTCTCCAAGAAGATTCTTGTTGAGCCTGCCATTTCTGATCTTAAAGAGATCAACTGCTCAGTAATCGGTGACTACGAGAACGCTAAGGCTTCTGAATGCGAGGAGCCTGTTAACTCAGACGATATCCTCAGCTTTGAAGATAAGTATATCGGCGGTGCCAAAGGCAGCGCTAAGGGAGCTAAGACCGGTGGCAGCAAGGGAATGGCATCTCTTAAGAGAAAGATTCCTGCAGAGATCACTCCTGAGAGAAGAGAAGAAATCAGAACCATGGCAGTTGATGCATTTAAGTGCCTTGGTTGCTCAGGTATCTCCAGAATTGACTTCATGATCGACAAGAAGACTGACAAGGTATATCTCAACGAGATCAACACTATCCCGGGATCTCTTTCTTTCTATCTCTGGGAACCACTTGGACTTAAGTACACAGATCTCCTTGATGAAATAATTGAATTGGCACTTAAGGCTGACAGAGAGAGCCACAAGGTTGTATATTCATTTGAGACTAATGTTCTTGAAGGTGTTCACCTTGGCGGCGGCAGCAAGGGCGCTAAAGGATAATAAGAAGCGGTATGCATTGAGTTATTAATGCATACCGCTTAATTATGCCATAAATCAGGTGAATTTAAGATCTGATAGTGGTGCTAAACAATCACTGAGCGTTTTTAAGATATGTTTTTTCAACAATATCTGCTACGTACTGGTCGATGTTTTTCTGATCTTCCTTGGAAAGTTCAGACATGATCACCGGCTTGCAGTATTCGATGGTAACATGAGTAGCTTTGATAAATGGGAAGTGCTTCTCTAATATTTCATCGGAATGGTTGATGACAACAGGTACGATCGGACAGTTTGTTTTCTGTGCAATCTTAAAGCTTCCTTTTTTGAACTCGCCAAGTGGCTTGTCAGTTTTATTCCTGGTTCCTTCAGGATAGATGAAGATTGATATTCCGTTTTTGACCTTATCAATTGCTGTCAGTATCATTTCCATACCCTTGCGGATATCGCTTCTGTCAAGGAAGAGACAGTCCATATAGATCATCCAGATGTTGAGAAGCGGAACTTTCAGGATTTCTTTTTTGGCAATAAAACCTGTAGGTCTTGGAACTCTTGGATATGCAAGCACAATATCGAAGATGCTGCGGTGATTACCTACATAGAGAACAGCTGAGTCCTTGGGAACATTTTCTTCGCCTATGACAGTTCTCTTGATGCCACTGAGGAAAGAAACCACGTTAAAAGCCCAGCTGACAATAGCCAGAGAGACAGTTTTCTTGGCCCAGGGATTGAACTTACCGACAATCCAGAGGACGCCCTGAATTGGGAGGCTCAGTATTAGGAAAACAGCTACAAATAAAACTACTAATATCAAACGTATCATAAAAAATGCCTCTTTTCTATAAACTAAAATACCTCATATATTTTCTCATGGTTAGCCTCAAAATGGAATAGAAAAAACAATAGTGCACGACGGGGCTTTATGATAAAGTAAATGAGAATATGGAAAAGTAAGGTCAAGGAGGAAGTCATGATAATTATCAAGAACGGAACATTACTTGATCCTGCAAGTAACAGAAGCGGAATGTATGACATTCTGATAGATGAAGACAGGATTGCGAGGATTGGTGCGTGCGGAAGCCTTGATGATATGGCGGCTGAATGCGTTTCAATGAAACTTATGGAGAATCCTGCTGCGGGTGAAGAACTGTCAGAAATTGATGCATCAGGATGTATAGTTGCTCCGGGACTTGTGGATTGTCATGTTCATTTCAGAGATCCGGGATTTACATATAAAGAGGATATTGAGACAGGAGCAAGGGCGGCGGCCAAGGGTGGTTTTACCACTGTTGTCATGATGGGAAATACAGAACCACATATGGACAATGTGGCGACGATCAAAGATGTTCTTGAAAGAGGCAGTAAGACCGGGATCAGAGTTCTGACCTGCGGAAATGTCACAAAGGGCATGGACGGAAAAGAACTTGTTGATATGGATGCTCTTATGGAGGCCGGGGCAGTTCTTTTTACTGATGACGGTAAGCCTGTTACAGATTCCGAAATTATGGAGAAAGCCTGTATAGAGGCAGCCAAAAGAAACATGATAATCAGTCTTCATGAGGAGAATCCTGAGCTTATTACTAATAATGGAATCAATGCTGGAGAAGTCTCAGAGAAACTGGGAATTACAGGTTCGCCAAGAGAAGCGGAAATCTCAATGGTGAAAAGAGATATAGAGATAGCTGAGAAGACAGGAGCTGAGATTGTTGTTCAGCACATCAGTACCAGTGAGGCAGTTGACCTGATAAGAGAGGCAAGAGCGCGCGGAGTTAAGGTTCATGCGGAAGCAACGCCTCATCATTTCACTCTTACGCAGGATGCAGTTCTCAAGTACGGCTCACTTGCCAAGATGAATCCGCCGCTCAGACTTGAGAGCGACAGACAGGCAATCATTGCAGGACTTCAGGATGGCACAATAGAAATGATAGCAACAGACCACGCTCCTCATTCAAGAGAGGAGAAACAAAAAGAGCTGACACAGGCACCTAGCGGAATTACAGGGCTTGAGACATCTCTTTCTCTTGGGATCAGAGAGCTGGTTAATACAGGATTTCTCACAATGGGAGATCTTATAGACAGGATGAGCGCAGGCCCTGCCAGAGTATATGGGCTTGATGCAGGAAGAATCACAGAGGGAGGATATGCTGACCTTGTGATCTTTAACTCCGGAGAGGAGTGGAGCTTTGTACAGAGCGTTTCCAAGTCCTCCAATACACCATTTTTGGGCCAGAGGTTGCCGGGAAAAATTTATAACACGATATGCAGGGGAAAAGTAGTTTATTTTCATGGGTGAATTTTCAGAAGAGTGCATTTTCAGCGGACTTTGTGAGTATGTGTATATGATGTAGTTTGATTTTAGATAAATTGAGGAGTATAGGAATGGGAAGAAAAGAAAAAACCGAGGCAAAAGTACTTAGTCAATCTCTTTTGGCAGAGGGAATCTACGATCTGTGGCTTGAGACAGATCTTGCAAAGGATGCTCATCCGGGCCAGTTTGTTGGGGTTTATCCGACGAATAAGTCAACTCTTTTGCCAAGACCTATCAGTATCTGTGAGATTGACAGGGACAGGTCAGCAATAAGACTTGTATACAGAGTTGTGGGAAGCGGAACAGCGGAATTTGCCCTGTATCAGCCGGGGGATTATATGATGATCCTTGGAATTTTGGGCAATGGTTTTCCTCTCGATAAGGCAGCAGGTAAAAGAGTTGTTGTTATGGGCGGAGGAATCGGAGTACCGCCTCTTCTTCAGACAGCCAAGGAATTATCCGGAAAATGTGATGATACAGCCGAGAATGTGACAGCAGCGTCAGTTACTGCAGTCATGGGATATAGAAATCAGGAAACTTTTTTATCGGAGGATTTTGAGAAATACTCTGATCTTGTCATAGCTACAGAGGACGGAAGTGTAGGTACAAAGGGGAATGTTATTGATGCCATGAGAGAGCAGAATGTCACGTGCGATGTGATTTTTGCCTGCGGCCCAATGCCAATGCTTAGGGCAATCAAGGCCTATGCGGATGAGAAGAAGATAAAAGCCTATATTTCTCTTGAGGAGAGAATGGCATGTGGCGTAGGAGCGTGTCTTGGCTGCATTTGTAAGACTAAAGAGATCGATCACCACTCATACGTGCATAATACTCGAATCTGCACTGACGGACCGGTATTTGATGCAGATGATATAGAATTCTGAGAAAAGGTGGATAATATAATGAATACACAGGTTGAAATAGCTGGAGTTAAGTTCAAAAACCCTGTAATGACAGGCTCGGGAACCTTTGGCTCCGGAATGGAATATTCTGATTTTGTAGATCTTAATAAGCTCGGAGCTGTAGTTACCAAGGGAGTTGCCAATGTTCCGTGGCCCGGAAATCCGGTTCCAAGGGTTACAGAAGTCTATGGCGGAATGTTAAATGCTATCGGTCTTCAGAATCCGGGAATTGATGTTTTTGTAGAAAGAGATCTGAAGTTCCTTGAAGATTATGATACAAAAGTAATTGTTAATGTGTGTGGAAAAAGTGTTGAGGACTATCTTGAAGTTGTAGAAAGACTTGGAGACGAGTCCAGAGTAGACATGCTTGAGATCAATGTCTCCTGTCCTAATGTAAAAGAGGGAGCAATTGCCTTCGGCCAGAACAAAGATGCACTTTATGATATCACATCAAGGATCAAGAAGGTTGCCAAGCAGCCTGTTATCATGAAGCTTAGTCCTAATGTTACCAGTATTGCAGAGATGGCCAGGGCAGCTGAGGCAGCAGGTGCTGATGCTATATCGCTTATCAATACGATCACAGGAATGAAGATAGATATCCACAAGAGAAAATTTGCTCTTGCAAATAAGACCGGTGGAATGTCGGGCCCTGCTATTAAGCCAGTGGCTGTCCGCATGGTATATGAGGCTTCTCACGCAGTTAAGATTCCGGTTATTGGAATGGGCGGAATAGCAAACGGAGATGATGCAATTGAGTTTATCATGGCAGGAGCTACAGCAGTGGCTGTAGGAGCCATGAATTTCCATGATCCTTATACTACAGAGAAGGTAGTTGAGGGAATTGAGAGTTACATGAAGAGATATAATGTTGCAGATATAAATGAACTCAGAGGTATTGTAGAGTAAAGGCATGCCAAAAGGAAGGGCTTTGACACCCTTCCTTTTTGATTACTAGCAACCTTATTCAGTTACTGTCTTCCCTGTCAGCTCATCGAATCCCTTCATCACAGCTCCATAGGTCTGCTGAGAAATGTCCGGGAGCTTACCGCCCCAGGTCTTTTCTGCTTGCGCGAAACCTTTTTGGAAGGCGTCTCTCATCTTTTCGAGCTTGTCAGGATCGTCTCCGGCAAGAGCCTTGGCGAAGTCGAGGATACGCTCGGAGGTCTGATTAACACCCCAGTATCCATCCTCAGCAATATCGGCCTGTGCCTGAGCCTTCGTGGCTGCATCGACAGTGAAATCACCCTTGGCAAGGAAACTCCAAATGGAGTCATCCGGATTGTCAGAATTAGCGATTCCATAGCTCTTGGCCTGCTTGCCCATCATCTTGTGGACGATGTCAAGAAGCTGTTGCTGACGAATCGCATCGTCTGCCTTCAGCTGTTGGATGATCTTGGTCCTGTCTGCCTCTTTAGAAGAAATTGACGAAGATTTGTCGTCTGATTTCTCATAAACGGCGGCAGCCTCCTGCTTTACCTTTACCTCATCGTCTTTCTTTTTTTCTTCGACAGAATTAGGATTGACAGATGATGCATAGGTGGTTGCGATGTTGTTAGTAACCTCGGTAACTCCGTTTACGCCCATATAGAACTCCTTTTCCGCGACGGTTAATAAAACTTCGCTTGAAACGAAACAATAGTTTACCTAATCCCCATATCGGCATTTTTTTAAAAAACTTTAGAGTTAAAACTAAATTTTTTTAATTTTTTTGGACTTTTTTTCTTGAGTTTGATATTTACTAGTGAGAAGATGTAAGAGGATTGATGTAACTGCGTATTTATGCGCTTTTGCACACATTAAAATGTTGGAGACGTGAGTAATTATGAAGATAGAGAGAACAGCATACGCCAAAATCAATCTGGGACTGGATGTTACGGGCAGGAGAGATGACGGATACCATATTGTACGCATGATAATGCAGAATGTGGATATATATGACACACTGACTTTTGAGGATAACGATACCGGAGAGGTTGTTCTGACAGCCAATCAGGATACTATTCCAACCGACGGATCGAACCTCATCTGCAAGGTTGCAAAGCAGCTTCAGGAGGAATATGGAGTTAAAAAGGGCGTTAATATCCACCTTGTTAAAAGAATTCCCGTAGCAGCCGGAATGGCAGGGGGAAGTACTGACGGAGCTGCTGCTTATATGGCGCTTAATGAGCTCTGGAATCTCGGACTTGATAAAAAGAGATTGTGCGAACTTGCAGTTAAGCTTGGAGCGGACATTCCATATTGCATTCTGGGAGGAACTGCTCTGGCTGAAGGAATCGGAGAGGAGCTTACGATCATTTCCGATATGCCAAAGTGCAGTATAGTTGTAGCCAAGCCGAATATCGATGTTTCCACAGGCTGGGTGTACAAGGAACTTGATAGTAAAGAAATAGAGAATCACCCGGATATAGATGGGATAAGGAAAGCTATTGAAGAAGGTAATCTTGAGGAAATGTGCGGACTCATAGGTAATGTACTTGAGCCTGTTACTTCTTCCAAATATGAAGAGATCGGCAAGTTGGAAGCTCTTTTAACCAAGGCAGGAGCCATTGGGGCGTTTATGACTGGTAGCGGTCCGACTGTATTTGGAATATTTGATGACGAAGCTCTTGCCAAAAAAGGGTACGAGAGCCTGTGCGATAGCGGAATGAAGCTTCAGGTGTTCCTGTCAGGACCGATTAATCCTAATAAATTATGATGGTGAAAATGATTCAAAGTATCATGTGATGGGTGGTGAGTAATAGATAGTAGTTTGCTTGAGGAGTAAGAGGAGATTATTATGAGAAAAAATGTAGATGTGAATGTAACCGGAATCCATTCAAGACCGGGTGAACCGACAGAGAAGATTGTTACCAGTTCAATAGGATTTTACGAGGATATGGAAGATGGAAGAAGACTTGTGGAATACGATGAGGAACAGGATGCAGGGAATGGTACTGTGAAGGTTCATAATAAAGTATATATTGCTTCTGATGGAAAGAGCATGGAGATAATCCGTGGCGGAGAAACTGAGAACAGACTTCAGTTTGGTGAAGAAATGGAGTATGACACTCAGTACGATACACCTTATGGCTCAATGTCCATGAAGGTTGTAACGAACAACTTTGATTTTAACACTACCCATCAGGAAGAAGCCATGAAAGTAATCGCTGAGTATGCCCTGGAAATGGAAGGACAGGTTCTGTCTGATTCAATGATCATAATAGAAATAAAAAATNGCGGAGACAAGATAACTTGTCTCCGCTTTATTATGCAAATATAATGCAATTATTTAACCATCTTAGCTCCGGCTTTTTCCTGTGCCTTAGCAACAAGCTCCTTGAAGAAGCCCTTCTTTTTCTGCTCAGGGGCAGCTGTCTTACCGTGAAGACCCTTAACCTCTGTTACGTAAATACCGCTTACGGAAGCCTTAACTTCCTTCTTGGTAGGAACGTTATCAAAAATCTTCTCGTCACAGATAAGACTCATTACTCTGTTACCAACTCTAACCTTAAGGATAGGAAGCTTGGATCTGCGAAGAAGCTTGGGAGTCTGATCGATAACAGCCTGTGGAAGGCCTGCCTCGTTAAGCTTCATTCTCTTCTTATCAATGATCAGCATTGTAACAGTCTGCTTCATGGCATCGAGCTGTACCTGCTGCTCTTCCTGCCTCTTCTGAGCTCTTTTTCCAAAGAAATAAAGTGCAACAATTGCAGCCACGAGAATAACTGCAATGACAATAGCGACAATAGCTCCTGTACTCAAAACTAAATCCTCCAATATCTAAACATCTTGTAACCCGGCCGAAATAATAGTTATTTATCTCAGCCTACGCAGAACATATTGTAGCATTTCTTGTTACGTTAGGCAAATAAAATACTTTAATATAGAGAAAATCTGTGCTAGTATAAAAAATATTGTTTTTACTATGGAAACAATATATATTTTTTTAGTTTTCAAGGAGAAGTATTATGAAGAAAAAACTATCAGTGCTACTGGCGGGAGTAATGGTGTGCACTATGTTTACAGCTTGTGGTAAAGAGAATGCAAGCGAGAATGCTGATAATGCAGCATCAACTGAGAACAGCGCAGATGCAGCTGCTACAGAAACATCTGTTGCGGAAGGTATGGCCCTTACAATTGATTTTGACAATCTTGAAACAGAGACACTTAATGATGTGACAGCATCAGATATTGTTACACTAGGTCAGTATAAGGAACTCTCTTTTGAAGTTGCCAAGGACGAGGTTACAGACGCAGAAGTTGAGGACTACGTTGCAAACCTTTGGTCAACCAAGCCACTTATGTTAGATGTTACAGACAGAGCCGTTCAGGACGGAGATACAGTAAACATCGATTACGTTGGTAAATATGCTGATACCAAGGAAGCTTTTGATGGCGGTACAGCAGAAGGCGCAAGTCTTACAATTGGATCTAATTCTTATATCGAGGGATTTGAGAGCGGACTTGTTGGAGTTAATATTGGAGATACAGTAGATCTTAACCTTACATTCCCTGAGAATTACGGTGCAGAGAACCTTGCAGGCAAGGATGTTGTTTTCACTGTAACAGTTAACAGCATTCAGGCTCCTGACACAGAGATGTCAGATGAGTGGGCAGCAGGTCTTGGATATGATGGTGTTACAGATCTTGCGACACTTAGAGATTATGCCAGAAAGACACTTGAGGATCAGGCTCAGAATGAATTTGATTCAACTGTAGAGAATACTGCAGTTCAGACTGTATATGATTCTACAGCATTTGGTGATATTCCACAGGCTCTTATCAACAGATATATGAAGCAGCAGAAGCAGATGCTTGATTATCAGGCAACTATGTATTCATATTATTATGGACAGCAGCTTACAGCTGATTCTCTTTTAGCTAATTATATGAATGCAGAGGGCTTCGTAGGAACAGTTGATGACTATCTCAACGACATTTCCAAGGATATGGCTCAGCAGTATCTTATGTTCCAGGCAATTGCAGATGAGGAGAACATCACAGTTTCTGATGAGGAGATTGATGCTTATCTCAAGAATGCATATGAGAATGCTTCAACAACTTCTTTCAGCTCATTTGAGGAGTACAAGGAATCTCTTGATCTCGAGATCTACAGAGAGGGACTTATGGC